>CAMWJD010000033.1 GCA_947174515.1 uncultured Porphyromonadaceae bacterium | reverse complement strand
AATTGAGAATTCAGATTTTTTTTGACTGAGTATTGATCAGTGTCATTTAATTCTAAATTCTAAATTCTACATTCTAAATTATTTTTGGAAGTATTTTACTGCGTTTGCGAATAGATTCTGGCGCTTATCGCCGGAAATGTTCTTAAAGAGGCCGTCGTCGTATCTCTCGGAGTGTCCCATCTTGCCGAGGATCTGGCCGCAAGGGCTTATGATGCCTTCAATGGCATCTGTGGATCCATTCGGATTGAAGGGGCTCGTCATTGTCGCGTTGCCGGCAGCATCTGCATATTGGAATGCTATCTGACCGGCGTCTGCAAGTTTCTTCACAAGTTCAGGACTTGCTGTAAACTTGCCTTCACCATGCGATACGGCTATCGAGTGGAGCTGACCGATGCTGAATCCGTCGAGCCAGGGGGAGGCGACACTTCCGACGCGCGTCACCGCAATCTGGGAGATGTGGCGGTTGATGTCGTTGCGGAATAGTGTCGGGCTCTCGGCCGATAATTCACCTATCTTGCCAAACGGGAGCAGTCCTGACTTCACGAGAGCCTGGAAACCGTTGCAGATGCCAATTACGAGACCACCGCGCTTAAGCAGACGCTCGATGGCTTCCTTCACGGCATCGTTCATGATGACGCTCGCTATAAACTTGCCGCTGCCGTCGGGCTCGTCGCCGAGTGAGAATCCGCCGCTGAATGCAAGGACATGACATTCATCTATCATCTTTGCCATGGTGGCAACTGATTCGCGTGTCTGTTCCGGTGTGAGATTGCAGAATACACTTGTGGTGCATTCAGCTCCTTCACGGCTGAAGGCACGGATCATGTCGTAGTCGCAATTGGTGCCGGGGAATACGGGAAGGTAAACTTTAGGATGTTCTACAGGCTCCCCGCTCCATTTTGCAGTGTTCGCTCCTGAAGTCGCATTCACAGCTGTACCTTTAGTGTCGGTGTGATCGGGATAAATCTCATTGAAGCGGGCGCTATTAGCTTCCTTCAGCAAGAATATTTCCTTGCGATCGCCATTGATATTCAATATCGGGTCAGCTATTGTGGCACCGATAGTGCGATATTCATCACCAAGTTTTTCGGCGCTTTCCACGATTATGGCTCCATAATTCCATTTATATAGATCTTCGGCCGGATATGATATTTCAGCTCCGATTTCATTGCCGAAGCTCATCTTGGCCACTGCCTCTCCGAGACCGCCGAATCCAAGAGCGTAAGCGGCTTTGATTCTGCCGGCTTTTATATCCTTATGGATAATCTCGAAGTTTTTCTTCAGACGGTCGGTGTCGGGCATTCCGTTTTCAAGTGGTTTCGCATCAAGCAGATAAAGAATATCACCGGCTTCCTTGAATTCAGGACTGATCACGTCTCTTGCATCGACCGGTACAATACCGAAAGCTATAAGAGTCGGTGGCACTGAAATGTCAGCGAATGTTCCGCTCATGGAGTCCTTGCCTCCGATGGAAGGAAGTCCGAACTCCTTCTGCATCTTCAGGGCTCCTAAGAGTGCGGCCGCGGGCTTGCCCCATGATTTATCGGAGTGCATACGCTCAAAATATTCCTGATAGGAGAAACGCATACGTGAGGTGTCGCCTCCGGCGGCGGCAACTTTCGCTACCGCTTCTACTACTGCGTAAGCAGCCCCATGATAGGGACTCCACTCGCTGATAAACGGATTGAACCCATATGCCATCATGCTGGCGGCGTTGGTATATCCTCCGGTAGGCAGTTTCTGCACGCTTACCTGTGTTTCTGTTCCCTGTGTCTTGCCGCCGAATGGCATAAGCACTGTAGATGCACCGATTGTAGAGTCGAACATCTCAATCAAACCCTTCTGGGAAGTGACGTTTTCATCGGCAAGCATTTCTTCAAAAGAAGCAGGGGTCTTATGAGGCATTTCAGAAGAAACAGCACCAATTTTTACAGATGCCTTGCGGGTTGCACCGGCAGAATCGATGAATTCACGGCTCAGATCTGCCACAACCTCACCATTCATCATCATGCGCATCCTGCCGCGGTCAGTGACATCAGCCACGTGAGTGACCTCAAGGTTTTCCTCATGGCAATACTTGATGAACTCCTCCATGTCTTTCTTCTCGACAACGACACTCATGCGCTCCTGGCTCTCGCTGATGGCAAGCTCAGTCGCGTTAAGTCCGCTATATTTCACCGGAACCCGGTCGAGATAAATGTCAAGACCATCAGCGAGTTCGCCAATGGCTACGCTCACGCCGCCGGCACCGAAATCATTTGATTTCTTGATGAGACGTGTCACTTCGGGGCGATGGAAAAGGCGCTCTATCTTGCGCTCTTCAGGTGCATTCCCTTTCTGGACCTCGCTTCCGCACTGTTCGAGTGAGCTTACGTTGTGTTCCTTGCTGGAGCCGGTGGCACCACCGATGCCGTCGCGGCCGGTGCGACCACCAAACATAAGTATCACGTCGCCGGCTGCGGGACGTTCGCGACGAACATCAGCCTGCTTCACTGCTCCTACCACGGCACCGACTTCAAGTCGCTTTGCTACGTAGTTGGGATGGAATATTTCGCGGACATGCGTCGTGGCAAGTCCGATCTGATTGCCATAGCTGCTGTAGCCGGCTGCGGCACGTTTGGATATCACGCGCTGGGGGAGTTTTCCCTTAATCGTCTCGCTTACCGGCTTGTAGATGTCGCCGGCGCCGGTCACGCGCATGGCTTGATACACATAGCTGCGACCGCTCAGCGGGTCGCGGATGGCTCCGCCAAGACATGTGGAGGCACCTCCGAATGGTTCAATTTCAGTTGGGTGGTTGTGTGTCTCGTTCTTGAACATCAGCAACCATTTTTCTTTCTCTCCCTTTTCGTCGTCTACGTCAATGACGATGGAGCATGCATTGTTTTCCTCACTTTCTTCCTGGTCGTCGAGTATTCCCTTGGCCTTCAGCCAGCGGGCTCCGATGCAGGCGAGATCCATCAGGCAGAGACGTTTTTCCTCCCGGCCGAGATCCTTGCGCATTTGCTTGTAAAGATCGAGCGAGCCCTTTATGTCGTCGGCTACGGGACTATCCTCCACTTCAATATCTGTGAGTTCGGTCATGAATGTAGTGTGGCGGCAGTGGTCGCTCCAGTAGGTGTCCAGAATCCTTAGTTCTGTTTCTTTGGGATCGCGGCCCTCCTTCTTGAAGTATTCCACTACGGTCATCAAGTCTGCATCATTCATCGCAAGGCCCATTTCCTTAATGAAATCCGGAGCTTTCTCAAGGGTGATCTCGCGTAAGCCATCGAGAACTCTCACCGGAGATGCAGTGGCGCGTTCAGGAGGACAAAGCACGTTCATATCCTTTTTGCGGGATTCCACAGCATTGATTGTATAGTGTGCGATCTTCTCAAGATCTTCGTCTGAAACTCCATCATCGAAGATCATGAGTTTTGCGCTTCTGATTTCAGCTTCAGAAGTCGGATCGATAAGCTTTAAGCAGTCTTCCGCAGAAGAGGCTCTTTGGTCGAACTGTCCGGGCAGACATTCGACTGCAAGATATTTCTTGCCGTCAAGGTCAAAATCCTCACATACTGTGTCGGTGGCCGGTTCGCCGAAGACGCGGTATTTTGCCTCTTCCACAAGAGCAGGATCGGCATTGAATATATCATAGACGCAGATCAGACGAAGGTCTTTGATGTCGAGTCTCAGATTTTCATTGAGTTCCCGACGGAGACTGTCGGCTTCCACCCTGTAGGCGCCGCTCTTCTCTACGAAAATTCGTTTATTCTGATTCATATATTGTTAAGATTTGTTTAGGAGGTTTAATAAGTTTAGGATGTTTATATTGTTTAGGATGTTTATATTGTTTAGGATGTTTGTATTGTTTAGGAGTTTTATATTGTTTACTTTTTGTGTAATCTCAGATAAACCAAACCCCTACACATCTAAACCAATTAAACCAATTCGCTGGATAAGACTTTTTTGGCTTGCCTCTTGCGGAAGTCAGCCATTTTTTCTTCAAGATGCTTGTCGGTGACCGCCATGATTTCTATGGCAAGGAGAGCAGCGTTTTTCGCTCCGTCAATGCTTACTGTAGCCACAGGGATTCCGGAAGGCATCTGCACCATCGAGAGCAGTGAATCGAGTCCGTCGAGAGTGCGTGCTTTGATTGGAACACCGATGACAGGGAGAGTCGTGAAGGCCGCGCATACACCGGCAAGGTGGGCCGCACCGCCGGCTGCTGCAATGATCGCGGCATACCCGGCTTCGCGGGCGCCGCTTACCCATGACTCCAGTTCATGGGGAGTGCGGTGTGCGCTCAGCACTTTCTTGTCATATTCAACGCCGAATTCATCAAGAATCTCAGCACTTCCTTTCATTACGGGCCAATCGGAAGCGGAACCCATTACAATACCAATTTTCATTGTTGTCATTGTGTTTTTTATAAATGCAAAACCGCATCCCGAGATGTCGGAACGCGGTCTTTCCTATACGTTATTATCCGAAACTGCACGATACATCGCAATGTGAAGTCCGCACACGTGTTGGATTGCCTTCTTGCCGCAATGAAATCGGAAGAATGACAAATGTTTACAACGTCGCTTGTGCTTTCGTGCGATGAGCATATTCAAGTCTTGGTTTCTTTATGTGAAAACTTGATGCAAAAGTAATAAAAAACTTTGAATTTTCCAAACAAAATCCGTTTATTCTTTGCGTATCGCGGCGCGGCGGATCTTCCCGGAGATAGTCTTTGGAAGTTCATCCACAAATTCCACTATGCGGGGATATTTGTAAGGGGCTGTCACCCGTTTCACATGGTTTTGGATATCCCGGATTAGTTCCGCACTTTCTTTCCCTTTATAGTCGGCGGCAAGCACGACGGTGGCTTTCACCACTTGTCCGCGAACTTCATCCGGAACTCCGGTGATGGCACATTCCACTACTGCCGGATGGGTCATCAAAGCGCTTTCCACTTCAAACGGGCCTATTCGGTAGCCTGATGATTTTATCACGTCATCTTTGCGGCCTACAAACCAATAATAGCCGTCTTCATCGCGCCATGCCACATCGCCGGTATGGTAGAGCCCGTCGTGCATGGCTTCTTCCGTAAGTTCCGGATCGTTGAGATATTCCTTAAACAGGCCAAGAGGCTTCTTATCGGGATGAAGACGCACCACTATCTCGCCGTGAACGCCATCTTCCACCGGATCGTCGTTATCATCCACGAGGTCGATATCATATTCCGGTCCCTTAAGGCCCATCGATCCCGGTTTTGGTTCACACCAAGGATAGGTGGCAATTGTAAGGGTGGTTTCCGTCTGTCCGAATCCCTCCATGAGCTTGATTCCGGTGAGTCTCTTCCACTCGTCGAATACATTCGGGTTGAGAGCTTCGCCTGCTATGGTGCAGTATCTAAGCGAGCTAAGGTCAAATCCCGAGAGATCTTCACGTATTAGAAAACGGAAAATCGTAGGAGGTGCGCAAAGCGACGTTATATTGTAATTTTGAATCATATGGAGCACGTCGACCGGTTCGAATTTGTCAAAGTCGTAGACAAAAACGTTTGCTCCCGCTATCCACTGACCATATAGCTTGCCCCATACCGCTTTGCCCCAACCTGTATCGGCGAGGGTGAGATGAAGGCTTTCTTCATTGAGATTATGCCAAAATCCGGCTGTAATGATATGTCCGAGGGGATAGGTGAAGTCGTGAGCTACCATTTTTGGCTCGCCGGTAGTGCCTGAAGTGAAATATAGAAGGCTTACATCATCATTCGTATTTACCGATTCCGGCCGTTGGAACGGAACTGCTTTTTCTATTGATGAATTGAAGTCATACCATCCTTCCGGCACCACAGGACCGGTGGAAACCACAGCCTTGACCGATTTACATTTGGGAAGCGCCTTTTCGATGTGGTCTACTATCACTTGGTCGCCGGCGCATACTATCGCCTTGATATCCGCCATTTCGCAGCGGTAGATAATGTCTTTAGGAGTGAGAAGATGTGTGGCCGGTATTACGGTAGCGCCCAATTTATGGAGCGCGATAATAGAAAACCAGAACTGATAGTGCCGCTTCAGTATCAGCATCACTTTATCGCCGTGTCCTATTCCAAGAGACTGAAAGAAGGAGGCTGTTTTGTCTGATTCGCGCTTGATGTCAGCAAAAGTGAAATGGCGCACTTCACCCTTATCGTTGGTCCATAAAAGAGCTTCTTTATCCGGTTCCTTTTCTGCCCATGCGTCGACTACATCGTATCCAAAGTTGAAATTTTCAGGCACATTTACTTTGAAATTTGCCATAAAGTCATCGTAAGACTCAAATTCAGTCTTATCCAGAAATCTCTCTAACATGTCTTTTTACCAGTAGAAATTTAGAATAATTTAGAATTTAGAATTTAGAATTTAGAATTATTTCCGATAGATTAGATTCAATTGAAACCATTCAAGCTGATACCAAGCTCAATTCTCAATTCTCAATTCTCAATTATTCTAATAGATTAGATTCAATTGAAACCACTCAAGCTGATACCACGCTTAATTCTCAATTCTCAATTCTCAATTATTCTAATAGATTAGATTCAATTGAAACCACTCAAGCTGATACCACGCTTAATTCTCAATACTCAATTCTCAATTCTCAATTATAAATTATTCTCAATTATTCATTTAATTTATGATTGCTATCATCTTGGCTTCTTTATCGCCGATTGCCCGCAGAAAGTGAGGCATTGAAGAGTCGAACATGATGCTGTCGCCGGGTCGGAGGATTGTCGACTTTTTGCCAATTGTAATCTCCAATTCCCCTTCAAGAACATAGTTGAATTCATGACCATCATGTGTGTTGGGGGAGTGCTCTGTTCCTGCAGTATGATCGGGAGATATTGTCACGAGAAATGGAATCATGTTTCTCTGGCGGAAGCCTGAAGCCAAATCCTCATATGAGTATGCAGCCCGGCGCTCCACTTTGACCCCTTTCCCTTTTCTGTTTACGTAGTATGAATTCATTTTGGGCTCTTCTCCAAAAAGGAGCGCGGTTAATTCAACGCCATTGCGGCTTGCAAGCCTCTGAAGGAAGCTTACTGGAATATCATGCTGTCCGCTCTCATATTTATGGAGAGTTTCCGGTGTCACTCCGCAGTCGGCCGCCATTTCCTCCACGGAAAGGTCAAGTGAGTCCCGGAGTCCTTTAAGTCGCTGGGCAAGTTGTGCAAGTTCGTCCATATTTCTACCTGTATTTCTCAGTTGGTTGTTAACAACTTCTATTCAAATTCTTTTATTTGCAAAAATAAGCAATTTTTTTTAATCCGACAATTTTTACATAAAAAAAGCCACTTCCGGATATGGAAGTGACTTTTTTTGTCATTATTCAATCTCAGATTATTCTTCTGTCAGAATGTAGAGTGCCGGCAAAGTGGCATCAGGTTGTTCAGATGCATAGCATCCGTAAGATCCATATTTTATGGAATACTGAATATACTTTTCATTGCCTTTGTTGGTGATGGTCCATACGCCCTCACTTCCATGCTTGGCTGCAAAGATGAATTCCGTGCTGATTTTGCCATCTACGATATTAGGAGTCTTGCTCAAGTTGAAACTGTTGTATGCGCCGGTCATATAGAGGTATCGTCCAAGAGAGTCTTTGATCATAAACAGACCATCTTCAAGCGTATACTCTATACCGTCTACAACGGCGACATTCGTGAATGTATATGTATTGGCATCTCCTCTCTGTTCGATCACGTCTTCTACGATATCGACCGAGACTACGGGTAAATATCCGTAAGTCTTTGATGCATCGAGAGCAGTGGCGCATTTGTCGTCGGCTACAATCAGATAGGGAACATCCAATACGATTTCATCATCGCTAAAGAGTACATATGATTTGGAATCCATGTATTTCTCAAATCTCCAGCTTCCATTTTCCTTTATGAACTGTGCAGTGAATGTCTGGAGATTATTGTTGTTTACGGTCCAATTCTGTCCGTTGTAGACCAGGACATCACATTCCGTTTCATTATAGACGACTCTGATGGAGTTTCCTGAAACGGCGTAGGGCGCGTTCTGCTTCAGGTAGAGTGGCAGGAATACCGTGGGATCCTGAAGTTCGTTGACTTTAAATCCCATTGCAATGTAGTCGGCAGGTTGCACAGCCATAAATCCTTCGGCCAATTTCCACTCGCTGCCGCTATACTGATATATGGCTGTCTTATTAGCTATGACAGGAGTGTTTGCAATAACTTTCTTTGCCGGCTTTCCATAAAATCCGGGATTTTCTCCTACACTTCCTTCTTTAGCATTGACTACAAAGTTCTTGATCTCCCATGTGCCTGCGTTTGCAGCAGTGGAAGTGTACTTGAAACCTATCTGGATTGTTGATCCGCAATATTTGCTGATGTCAATGTCGCCTGATGATACAAAATCCCAACTTAATTTTTCAGGGAAATCATAACCTGTGATCTGTTCCCAATCATCTCCCGACACACGTAGCCATACGGTAGCTTCCTGTTTGGCTGTCTCGATGTCGGTGAAATGATTGGTGGCTTGCTCGAATGAGAAATTTGCCATGTCGCCTCCTAATGTGAACTCCGGAGAAATCAACCATGCCTCAGTCGCATAAGCTTGCCCCGACAAAAAAGCGGAGGCTTTCATGCCGTAGTTGGTTGCAAACTTCCATACATATGATAGGCCTTCAGGCATCACTTCATTCCAGATAAGGAAATTGCCTTCGTTTTCAGTGAAGGGTTCGGTATAAATAGCGTGCATCTGAGCTTCGCCGCCTCCAAGCTGGATGAAGATGGGGTTTTCAGATGCTTCGGCGTAGTTTACTACCGCATATTGCCCGGTCGTCGGATCTGCTATTCCTTTTTTCAGGATAGCTGGAAGATTTGTGGCTGCCGGAGTCATGGGAGCAAATGAGTCGATGAAATCCTCATCGCTTTTCCAGGCACCCTGATAATCGGCCGATGTCACTGTGTAAGTTGCGGCTTTAACGATTTCTGCGCTGATTGAGTCATTTGATTCCGCTTCATTGTAAGTGACATTCACCTTTGATCCATCAGATGCCAGAAAATAAGGACAATCTGAAGAAGCAAGAAATGCCGGAAGATATTCCACAGCAGGAAACTGAGGGGTAAAGTATCCGTTTTTACCCACAGCCTTGAGAGCTGTAGTGTCAGCCCCGGCCAATTCCTTGTTGGCCGAGTTTTCTGCCACAGCCTTGTAGTCAGCTTTTGACATGGTCAAAGCTCCTTCAATGGCGGTATTGTAATTCACGCCGGATTCGAAACCATCCAAATGATCGTTCCAGGAATTTTCGCTGCACGAAGCAAGAACAGCTGTCGCACCTAAAGCGAAAAATATGTTTTTAACAGAATTATTCATATTGAGCTCTTAGAATGTGAGTTTGAGACGAAGTGAATATGTTCGGCCGAAGCTATAGAAGATGCGGTATGCATTCTGCCAAGTCCCATTTGAAGAGGCTGACGTGTAGGCATCCATAATGTAGTTGTAGTTGCAAAGGTTGTTGACGTTGCCAAAGATAGTGGCGTTCAATCCTCCTATCTTAAATGAATAGCTTGCGTTAAGGTCGAGCTGGTTGCCCCATGGAATTCTCCATGGCTCGCCGAGATTAATTTCCTTTCCGGGATTTAAAATGCTGCCAGTGATGCTATAGTCAGAATAATTTCGGGCTGAAGCGACCCAGTCTACGCCTATTCTCCAACCCTTAAGCGGCTTCACGGTCATGCTTAATGCGCCGGTGGTCTGGGCCGAACCTCCCACTTTGCGACCTTTTGTGTTCAGCTTTGCCCACAAGTGGTCGGGAGCCATGATTCCTGATGCTAACTGGCCGGTCTCGAGGTCAGCAAGAGGCTGAGAGAGTGAATTGTAGAAATAGCCGATGGTGTTCGAGTCGTTGACCCAGTCTCCATATGAGAACATTCCTGAGAATTCAAGCCAGTTGAAAGGACGATAGGTGGCTGCCACTTCCACACCCATATGGCGTGAAGCGACGCCTGACATGTTCATGGAGTAGCGGGTGCCGTCTTGCATTGTTTCAGTCTTAATCATGGTCTGGTCCATCCAGCGGGTGAAATAACCGTTTACTTGAGCAGTGAACTTGGGAGAATGGAATTCGTAGCCGATTTCTGCTGAAACGCACTTTTCATTGATAGCATTCGGGTTTGCCGCATTGGAGACTTCTCTTGCAAGGAAGGCGCTCGACATGAATGGAGCGCGGCTGATGTAGCCGGCATTTACAAACACGTTGTTATGGCGGTCTATGTTATAGTTGATTCCACCTTTCACATTGCCTGCTATAAAGTTTCTGGTCTCGGAACGTTGATGCTCTTTGTCATAATAGAAGCGGTTTACGAGCCAGTCGGAATTGACGTTGACGGATCCTCCGAGGAAAACGTTAAGTTTTTCATCAAGACAGCTGTATTCAAGCTGAGCATAAAGACCTTCCTGTGCTACGTGGCCGGTATAATCACGGTAGACAATGTCGCCGACACCTAACTTCTGATATTGCCAGTTGGGATCGGCTGCCGCGCTGTTGTTGGCCGGAAGCACCGAGCTGCGTGAGGAGTCGTCGATATAATATTGACCATTGAAGAGATCGCTGATTTTTGTCTGATGCAGACCTGCATAATAGCGCACGTCAAGACCGACGAGAAGGTTGAGGTTGGGGATAAGCTCATTTTTATAGGTCGAAACGAGTCCTACCCATGTATGATTGTTGATGGAATGGGCCATCACCATGTTTGATCCGGTAGTGGAAGCCGCGTTCATTTCTTCAATTCCGGCATAGTCGAATGTGCCGTCTGCATTACGCCATTTGGTAGAGAGCGTTCCATTGCTTGCTCCATACCATTCGCTGCGCATGCTGGATGTGCGACCTTGACCGCTGGTGCCATATCCGTTGGCAATCGAAAGATAAACCGCGGTGGAGAGGCTTGATTTGTAATCGATCTGCCAGATATGGTTCAATGAAATATGCGGCTTGTGGAAGTGATTTTGATTGGATACGTAGGCCTGTCCATTAAGACGGTAACCGAAAGTCGGGTTATAGCGATACTGGCTTTCTCCATTCATGTAGTTCTTTACGCCTTGCCAGCCTTTGACGGTAAGGCCGTTGTTAGTGTCGCGTTTCCAGTGGTCTTGCGGAGATCCGAAAGCTGTAAAGCTCAGCTGATGATTGTCGTTGATTTTCTTTGAAATATTGACAAACCAAGTGTAGGCGTTAAATCTTGTGCCTTGAATATATCCGTTGCCCCATTTGCGGCTTCCCATGATTGTGATGGCCCATCCGTTGTCCATAAGTCCGGTTGAGGCCGAGAATCCGATTTGGTTCATATTGTCGTTTCCCATTCCGTAGAAGAGTGTTCCTCCTTTCTTTGCATCGAGGCTCCTTGTGGTGATGTTGATTGTTCCGCCTACAGAGGGAGTCGAAATGATGGCGGCGCCTAAGCCTCGCTGCGTCTGCATTGAGGAGGTGACGTCGCTGATACCTGACCAGTTCGACCAATAAACGCCACCCCATTCCATATCGTTGATAGGGATACCGTTTACGAGCTGCGCTATATTTTGACTCTTGAAGCCACGCATGTTGATCTTTGCATCGCCATAGCCACCTCCGTCTTTGGTGGCCCAAACGCCGGGGGTGGTCTTCAGAACTTCAGGAAACTCCTGGCCGCCAAGCTTAGCCTCGATATATGGGGCATCTACTGTAGATACCGCCACCGGAGTCTTGCGGGTTTTGGCCACTGACTGAGTAACCACAACGTCTTGAAGCATTGTATTCTCAGGATCAAGTACTATACGCCCCGTTTGCGGTTGCGCCTTGATAGACTTCTCCTTAAATCCTACATAGGAAATCTTGATTTCCTTTGCATTGTCGGGAACCGAGATCGCGAAGTTGCCGTCGATATCAGCTGCAGTTGCGGTATTCGTGCCGATTACAGCGACAGTTGCTCCAATCAGGGGTTCTCCCTGAGCGTCAAAAACAGATCCGCGGCAGATGTAGTTGGCCCAGGCAGCTGAGCATACCACCATGAGAGCGGATAAGAGAAACAGTCTCTTCATAGTTTTTTGGTTGTTAGTTGATATTTAGTTTAATTGTATGTCGTTTAATTGTTTAATCGTTTAGCGATTTGGATGGCTTTATTGTTTAATTGTTTAGTGTTTTCAGGGTTTATGGTTTTGACAGATCGAAATTTCGTTTTAATAACTTGCACAATTAAATGATAAAACCCATAAACGATTAAACAATAGTCTTGTTCTTTTTTGATTTGATTTTGACTTTATACATATCGAAGCCTTTCCCGAATACGCCGTTTACAGCTCCCTGTGTGATGAAAGCGTCATCGTCGATTCCTTTCACAAGGCGCATTATTCCGGGTGCCTCGATCTTGCGGCACCATACCATCAGGATTTTGACCGGTTTCTTGCTATACCAGCCTTCACCGTCGAGAACCGTCACTCCGCGTTTTGCATCGTTGTTGATGGCGTCAGCTATTGTTTGCCATTGGCGGCTGAAGATTATGAACTGTACTGCCTGACGGTTGCCGACCACTATCATATCGGCACAGTAAGATGCCACGAAGGTCACTACATAACCATACACGATGATGGGGATGCGGGCTTCAAGACGCTCTCCGAATGTGCCGTCGAATGGAAGGAAGATGCTGCTGGAGACTATCACCATATCGGTGATCACCATGGCTCGTCCGATGCTTACATTGCTGAGTTTATTCACCATAGAGGCCACGATATCTGTACCTCCGGTCGATCCATTATGAATCAGGACTGTTCCTACTCCCAATCCGCAAATGATGGCGCCTAAAATTGCGCTTAGCGACATGTCTTGAAGTATCGGATGGCCAAGATGCATGAAAAAGGCTTCCCCGACTCCGATTGAGAGCGATACCATAGTGGCTCCGAAAATTGTGCGTATTACAAAAGTCTTACCTACTACTCTAAATGCAAAGCCCAAAAGAACGAGGTTTAAAACGTACTGGGTGACGGCAACAGGAATTTTTCCATCTGTGCCAAAATAGACTAAAGTGCCCACACCCGATAATCCTCCCATCACTATCTTATGAGGAAGAATGAAAGCGCAGAAGCCGAAAGCATACATGAAAATGCCCAGGATAATCATTATATAATCAATTATCAGGCTCTTACGGGATATGCTGAATCCTAATATCGTTTTCATGATGCAAATTTACAAAAAAATATTTAAAATTTCTTAATTATCGATATTTTTTGTGTACTACATATCAAAATGTCGGGTTTCAGGGGTTTTGGAGATGGCAATCATTGCAAAAAGAAAGGCTTCCATTCCGGGAAGCCTTAATTGATAATGATAAGTAGCTTGCAAAAATTAGCCGCAGTTATCATGTCAAGATCTTTTCAAGATGCTTGAATTACATTATCGGTTAATTTCTGTGAGCTACTTAATGATATCAGTCATCATTTGTTTTCAGGACGTTCATATCCGTCTTGCTTGCATCTTTTGGTCATTCTGTCGATGCGGTCTTTTGTGTCGGGGTGAGAGGAAAACATTTTCTGGACCGTAGTAGATTTTGTGGATCCTTCAAGATTTTGGAGCTTTTCAAACGACTTTACCATACCCCATGGATTACGCCCGTTGGCCACCAGGAATTCATAACCGCAATCATCCGCTTCTTTCTCCTGTTTCTGAGAATATTTGGCATTGATCAGTGACTCGCCAAGTGCGCCGAGCTGAGAATCGGTCAGTGCAGCGATTTTTCCGCCTGTCGCAGACACTGCATCTTTTACAGCTCCGGTGAGGAGCTCGGTCTTGAAAGCATTCTTGGAGTGGCGTTTCACTACGTGACCTATCTCATGGCCTATGATGCCCACGAGTTCGTCATCGTCCATGATGTCCATTAATGCGGCAAACACCCGGACACTACCGTCCGGACAGGCGAAGGCATTTACGTCTACTACATTGTAGACCTTGAAATTCAATGGTATGCCGTCGGCAGACGTGATCCCTTCCACGAGCTTGTTGAGGCGCTGGGTATATGGATCATCATCCGGAAGCACCGGATTGTTCTTATCCATCCAATCTACCGATTCCTTTACGTAAGCAGCCATCTGCTGATCTGTCAGAGTGAATGCCTGGGCAGCCTTGGCTACGCTTCCCGCTGCTTTCTTAAGGTTGAATTGAGCTGAAACTGAATTTGTGCATGCCATAATAGTCATTACGGCGAGTACAGTCTTGATGATACTTCTCATATTGTTATCTACTTATATGTTAAAGATTATTTTCCTATATCTTTTATCACTTTGATTCCCCAAAGTCCCTTTTCTTCATATATCGAGATCTTCCGTCCTTTCTTTATCTTCATATATTCGCCAAGAGACTTTTCTATTTTCTTTGTTTTTCCGTCAGGGAGTTCAATTTCAATGAAATACACTTTGTATTTTTCCGATCGGTACACCCTTCTTCCTACCCTCTTATTTCTTAAGCGTTCCTGACTGAATTTTCTTATGACCGGTGCTTCATATTTCAGGCGGGTGGAATTATCGGAAAAGTGATAGTTGAGTGTGTAGAAACCACATAATATAAAAGAGAAACTTGCAATGAACGCTGCAGGATACTTCAAAAATCCGTAAATATTCATCGTGACAGGGCGTAATAGCTTTCTGACAGGCTTCACCATGCAGAGAGCCGCTATGGCAGCTCCGATAGCCGGCTGCCACCAGTCAATTAATGTTCGTGATTGGATGACAATCGAGATTCCCAATGCTAAAAAGACAAGGAATGTCAAGATAACGGCTGCGATTGATGTAAATACGGTTCTTTTCAAAGTTTTCTGATTAGATGTCTACTATTCTCAGCTTCTTTTCGATGAGTTCCCTTCATACCAATCAATATACGCCTGATTTACGCGGCGTATTCCTCCCGGAGTGGGGTAGTTGCCGGAAAAGTACCAGTCTCCCGGATATCCGGGACAAGCTCTGTGTAACCCTTCCACTGTTTGGTATACGATTTCCACTTCCATATCCAAAGGCTTGACCATATCTGCTATTCTTCGGGAAATCTGCTCATCCGTGAAGTGTGAATATATGTTTTTGACTTGGTTGATAAGAGTTTCATCCGTCTTTTTTCCCACTTCATTTCGGCATGCGGCATATGTGGATGCCAGCACGTATTCCATACCCCGTTCTTTCAAAAGGCTGACAGCTGCTTTGAATGCAATGAACTCATCCATACGGCTCATGTCAATCCCATAATAATCGGGATATCTCACCTGAGGCGAAGAAGAGACAACTACGATCTTTTTCGGATTCAGGCGAGCGAGCATACTCAGAATGGATTGCTTGAGGGTTGTTCCCCTGACGATGGAGTCGTCAATGACCACAAGAGAATCTAAACCGGGACGAAGACATCCGTAAGAAATGTCGTAGACGTGTGTGGCAAGATCATTGCGTATGTCTCCCTCAGCTATAAAAGTACGCAACTTTATGTCTTTGATGGCGGCTTTTTCTATTCTTACCTCAGCTTCCATCACTTTGCGGATAGAGTCACGGTTAAGTTTTCCATTGCTCTGGAGAGCGAGAATCCGATCTGTCTTGTAGTCGTTGAGATATTCTTCAAGACCCTCTACCAGACCATAGAAAGCCACTTCCGCAGTGTTTGGAATATATGAGAATACTGTATTCGAGATGTTTCCTTCCACTGCTTCCACCACTCTGGGCACGAGCAAACGTCCTAATTCTTTTCTTTCTTTATAAATGTCTGAATCGCTGCCACGAGAGAAATAAATTCTTTCAAAACTGCATTTGGAGTTGGATTTCTGAGGCAATATCCTTTCCACAGTTGGAGTCCCGTCTATCGCAACCAGCAATGCTTCCCCGGGTTCAAGTTCGTGTATGCTGTCTTGCGGGACGCCGAAAACAGTCTGTATTTGCGGCCGCTCGGAAGTCGCTATGATTATTTCTTCGTCGATATAGTAGTAGGCCGGACGAATACCGTTAGGATCGCGGAATACGAAAGTATTTCCTGATCCTGTGGCTCCGCATATCACATATCCGCCGTCCCATTCCGGTGCGGTTGCCTTCAGGACGTTGCGGATATCCAGTTCCTCTTCAATAATTTCTTCGAGATTCTTATCCACGAAGTTTTCCGGATCATTATCGCGGTGTTTTCGGTAAAGACGATGGTTTTCTTTATCAAGAGCATACCCAAGCATCTCAAGCAGAATGATCGTGTCGCTGTGAAGGCGTGGATGCTGACCGCGGCTGACTACTGAATTAAAGAGGCTGTCCACATTGGTCATATTGAAGTTGCCGCACATGAGGAGGTTGCGGCTTCTCCAATTGTTTCTCCTTAGAAATGGATGCACATATGACATGCCGCTTTTCCCTGTCGTGGAATAACGGAGGTGTCCAAGATATATTTCCCCTATCATCGGAGCCTCTGTCTCTGCCTCATGTGGAGTCATGTCTTCAAGTCCGGCTTCTGACAATCGCTTACCGATACGGTTGAAGATTTCCTGTATGGCCTGTGGCCCGAGTTCCCTTTCTCGCCAGACGTATTCATGCCCCGGCAACGCCTTTAGGTTGACGACTCCTACTCCGGCGCCTTCTTGCCCTCGGTTGTGCTGCTTCTCCATAAGAAGATAGAGCTTATTGAGAGCATAAGCATAGCTGCCGTATTTCTCTTTATAATAGCCAATTGGTTTGCGAAGGCGGATCATGGCGATTCCACATTCATGTTTCAGTGGCTCCATTGTTTGTTGAATCGTTTAAGTGTTTAATCGTTTAATTGTGATAGTGTTTGATCGTTTAATCGCTTAGTTATTCTGAAATAATCCCGGATTAACTAAGCCACTAAACGATTAAACGCTTAAATTACTTAAACTTGTGGTCGCAATAGCGGCATCGCAATGATCCGTCGGCTGCCCTGTAAGCGCGACGTGGCGACTTTTCATTGCGTGTGATGCACTTCTTGTTTTCGCAACGCAAATGGTCGGGAACGTCCACTTCTTCTTGTTTTGGCATGTCATGCTCAGGATCGTCTTTCCAATCAAGCAGACTTGAAATCAGAGCCATGCGTACAAATTTGCCGTTTTCGACCTGACGGAAGTATGCTGCTCTCGGGTCGGCATCGACTTCCTCAAGAATCTCATTTACGCGGGGGAGCGGGTGGAGAACTGCCATTTTTTTCTTGGCAAGTTTCATCTTGTCGCAATCAAGCACGAAAGAATCCTTTACTGCTTCATATTCATCTTCATCAAGGAAGCGCTCTTTTTGAACTCGAGTCATATAGAGCACGTCGAGTTCAGGCATCGCTTCTTCAAGTGTATCCACTTCCTTATATTCCAATCCAAGTCGATCGCAGACATCTTGCTTGATGTAGTCCGGAAGTCGGAGCTGCGGAGGTGCTATAAGCACTATCTTGATTCCTTTTTGACGAGACATGGCCTTGATGAGACTATGCACTGTGCGACCGAAGCGAAGGTCTCCGCAGAAGCCGATAGTCAGGTTGTCGAGTCTCCCAAGTTCCCTTGTGATGGTGAGAAGGTCGGTGAGGGTCTGGGTGGGATGTGCATGACTTCCGTCGCCGGCATTGATGATTGGCACTCTGCTTACTTCTGTCGCTGCAAGCTGAGCTCCCTCGATGTGATGACGCATAGCGATAATATCGGCGAAATTCTCAACTACGCGGACTGTGTCGCGGACTGTCTCTCCTTTGCTCACCGAGCTGCTTGCGGCATCTGCGAATCCAAGGACATTGCCACCCAGTTCCATCATTGCGGCTGTGAAACTCAAGCGTGTCCTGGTAGATGGCTCATAAAACAGTGTCGCGAGTTTTTTCCCTTTGCATTTTTCTGAATATTTTGCTCTGTTGGCGATTATGTCAAGAGCCAGGTCAATGATCTCGCGTGTTTCTTCTACCGTGAGGTCGGTAGGGTCAATAAGGTGTTTCATCTTAACTTTTAGTGTTTAAAAGTTTAAAGGTTTAAAAGTTTAAAAATCTGATTTATGCGGGTCTTGATATTTTAAACCCATAAACCACTTAAACTTCCTAAACCTCAACTTTCTGATGAGAAAGTTGAATGTTCAGGCGTTCAACCAGGATGTGTCACTCGGATTGTCACGGAATTTCAGAATCCGGTTTTTCCATACCGGTTCGATATATCCTTCTTCAGCCGCAACTTCCACAAGTGTGTCGAGATTGGAAAGGGAATGGTTGGTGACATCGGCTGCCGCAAGGCGGTCAGTGGCTTTCTTCATTCCATAAGTGAATATTGATACGATGCCAAGGACATCGGCTCCCTCTTCGCGCAAGGCTTCTACTACCTCGATGCAGCTTCCACCGGTTGAAATCAAATCTTCTACAACCACTACCTTGGTTCCGGGTTCGCATTTCCCTTCTATGCGGTTGCCGCGGCCGTGGTCTTTCGCTCCGCCGCGCACATATCCCATAGGTTTATTCAGCAGCCATGCGGTGATCGCGGCATGGGCGATTCCTGCAGTAGAGGTGCCCATAAGTGACTCGGCTTCAGGATAATATTTTGTGATCAATTGCGCAAGCCCTTCCTCGATATCTTTTCTTACTTCGGGATAGGAGAGTGTGAGGCGATTGTCACAATACATCGGGCTCTTTATACCGGAAGCCCAGGTGAAAAGATCTTCCGGACGAAGGAACACCGCGCCCACACTGAGCAGATCTTTAGCTATTTTCTTTTCCATAATTTGAGATGGAGTCTAAATTCCAAATTCTAAATTCTAAATTCTAAATTCTAAATTATTTCCCCAGGAATTCTTCGCAACAGCGCTGATAGGCGGCGAGTGGATCCTCTGCTTTTGTGATGGGTCGACCTACTACGATATAGTCAGAGCCAATCTCGCGTGCTTTTGCCGGAGTCATCACACGCACCTGGTCATCGGTCGCTGAATCGGCGAAGCGGATTCCGGGTGTAACCGTCACGAATTTGTCGCCGCATGTGATTTTGACAATTGATGCTTCTCGTGGAGAACAAACCACTCCGTCAAGTCCTGACATCTGGGCATTCTTGGCGTAGCTGGCTACTACTGAATCCACTTCTCCCGGTATAAGAAGATCTTCGTTCATCAATTCCTTGCTTGTCGATGTGAGCATTGTCACTGCAATCAGAATAGGTCGTGTGCCATCAGGACGAGTCAATCCTTCAATTGCGGCTTCCATCATCTTATGGCCACCAAAAGCGTGGAGATTGGTCATGTCTACATCAAGTTGTGACAGAACAGACATTGCGCTTTTGACTGTGTTAGGTATGTCGCAGAGCTTGAGGTCGAGAAATATCTTGTGTCCTCTTTTCTTTATCTCCTTTATTATTTCCGGACCTGCAGCATAGAAGAGTTCCATGCCAATCTTTACATACGGCTTGGTATCGCCGAAACGGTCGAGAAACTCAAGTGTGGCTTCCATTGAAGGGAAATCGCACGCAATGATCACATCTTTCGCCATGATATTCCTATTAT
>CAMWJD010000032.1 GCA_947174515.1 uncultured Porphyromonadaceae bacterium | reverse complement strand
TGCAAAATGCATAATTCATAGTCAACCATGAATTATGCATTTTTACTTTTCAGAGTGTATCTTGTTATGCATTAAGCATTCTCCTCAGAGGCGGCAAACTCCATCAGGTAGGCCTTGATGAACTCGTCGATCTCGCCGTCCATGACTGAGTTGACATCTGACGTCTGATAATTTGTGCGATGATCTTTGACACGACGATCGTCAAAAACATAACTTCTGATCTGAGAACCCCACTCTATCTTCTTTTTCCCGGCTTCCACCTTTGCCTGCTCTTCCAATCTATGATTCATCTCCTTTTCATAGAGGATGGAGCGCAAATGGCGCAGTGCGTTTTCCTTATTCTTAGGCTGATCACGTGTCTCAGTGTTTTCAATCAGGATTTCCTCCTCCTCGCCGGTATATGGATCCTTGTACTGATAGCGGAGACGGACTCCGGACTCAACCTTATTCACATTCTGACCACCGGCACCACCAGAACGGAATGTATCCCATGAAATACGGGCTTGCTCCACATTGATTTCAATAGTATCGTCGACAAGGGGAGTGACAAATACAGAAGCAAACGATGTCATGCGCTTGCCCTGCGCATTATAAGGACTCACGCGCACCAGGCGATGCACACCGTTCTCGCTTTTAAGATATCCGTATGCATAGTCACCTTCGATATTGATAGTGACAGATTTGATTCCGGCATCGTCGCCTTCAAGAAGCTGCGCAATTGATGTCTTATATCCATGACGCTCTGCATAACGCAAATAAAGTCGCATCAGCATCTGCGCCCAGTCCTGGCTTTCGGTGCCTCCGGCACCTGAATTGATCTTAAGCACCACTCCAAGCTTATCTTCTTCACGGCGAAGCATATTGCGGAGCTCCAGCTTTTCAATCTCATTGGCGACCACCTCATACTGCTGATCCACTTCTTCTTCCGTGACAAGTCCTTCCTTAAGAAAATCGAAAGCGAGACGAAGCTCTTCTATTTGCTTTTCAAGAGCATTGTATGAATCAATCCAGAAATGAAGATCCTTGATTTTTTTCATCTGTGCCTCCGCTTTCACACGATCTTCCCAGAAATCCGCCACATGAGTGCGAAGTTCCTCCTCTTCCACTTCGATTTTTTTCGAGTCGATATTCAGATATCTTTTTAGCGCGGCTGTCCGATCCTCCGCCTCTTTGAGTTGTTCTTGAGTTATCATTTACTTGTCAATGCATATTGCATAATTCATGATGCACAATTAATTTGAATTCATAAAATGATGCATCATATTATGCTTGTAATTGATTATATATTTTAGTTCTTGCGCCGTGACGTTTTTTTCGGAGCCGAATCCTGTTGTTCAATCAGCTTCTTGATCTCCTCAAATGTCAACGAAGCCGGATCTGTGCCTTTGGGTATCTTATAATTGATTTTCTTTTTAGCACCTTCGGGAAGATATGTGAAATATGGACCGAAGCGACCATTCAGAATTTCGATTTCAGGATGCTCCGGGAATGACTTGATAAATTTATTTGCCTCATCAGCCCGTTTTTTTTCGATCAACGCAATAGCCTCCTGCTCCGTAATCGAAAGAGGCGACATGTCTTTTGGAATTGACACAAACATAGAGTCATGGCGAATATATGGACCAAAACGTCCTATGGCGGCGAGTATCTTTTTCCCTTCGAAGGTGCCGACATCGCGAGGGAGTTCAAACAATTTAAGGGCCTCTTCAAGAGTGAGGGTCTGCACACTCTGATCAGGCTGCAATGATGCAAACAGCGGCTTGTCATCATCAGTGGCTTCCCCAATCTGCACCACCGGACCGAAGCGCCCTATCTTCACATACACATTGCGTCCGGTCTTGGGATCGATACCTAACTCACGTTCCCCCACTTTATGCTCCATCTTCAATGTATTGATTTTCTCAATCTCCGGATGGAAATCTCCGTAAAATTCCGACATCTCATTTTGCCAGGGAAGTTTACCCTCGGCTATGTCATCAAATTTCTCCTCGATCTTAGCTGTGAAATTATAGTCAAGTATATCAGGAAAATATTCGGTGAGAAAATCGTTGACCACCATACCGATATCCGTCGGAATGAGCTTACCCTTCTCCGAACCGACAGAAACAGTCTTCATTTTCTTTGAAATCTTACCCTTTTTAAGCACCAATTCCCTGTAATCACGTGGAGAGCCCTCCTTTTCGCCGCGTTTCACATATTCACGCTGCTGAATCGTGGAGATCGTCGGAGCATAAGTTGAAGGACGCCCTATTCCGAGTTCCTCCATCTTCTTGACAAGCGAAGCCTCGGAATATCGGGGAGGAGCCTGCGTGAAATCTTCAGTGGCTGATATTTCTACAGGAATCAGATTCATACCGACAGAAAGAGGCGGAAGGGATGTGTCTTTTCCGGCGCTTTGCTGATACACTGACAAAAATCCGGGGAATATGATAACCTCACCTTCCGCTTTGAACACCCCGTGAGAAGAATCCTCTGCGGCTTTGAGGCTTGAAGCAGGGATGACGGCAATGTCGACAGTAGTCTTTTCAATTTCTGCATCCGCCATCTGCGAGGCCACAGCCCTACGCCAAATGAGATCGTATAGCTTTTGTTCTTTTGCATCTCCGCCGATAGTGCGGTTGCTCACATATGTGGGGCGTATAGCCTCGTGAGCTTCCTGGGCCCCTTTTGAATGAGTATGATAGTGCCGCACTTTCAAATATCCTTCACCTAAATCTTTGCGTATAACGTCAGAGATGTCGCGCAAAGCGAGTTCCGAAAGATTGGTCGAGTCAGTACGCATATAGGTGATCTTTCCGTCTTCATAAAGCTTTTGAGCGATCACCATTGTCTGATTTACCGAAAAACCGAGTCTGCGCGACGCTTCCTGCTGAAGAGTCGAAGTGGTGAAAGGAGGGAATGGCTGGCGCCGTCCGGGCCTGACATTGACCTCATCTATTCTAAAAGAAGCGTCTTTACATTCGGTGAGCACATCCAACGCCTCTTTTTCCTCTGCCACTCTACGCGACAGGTCGGCTTTAAGTCCGGCATGGCTCCCCGGAATATCAAATTGCCCGGAGATACGGAAATAAGACTCGGTAGAAAACGCTGAGATTTCCTTCTCACGCTCGCAAATCAGACGCACCGCCACGCTTTGCACACGCCCGGCCGAAAGCGAGGGCTTAATCTTCTTCCATAGCACCGGACTAAGTTCAAAACCAACAATCCTGTCAAGGACACGGCGTGCCTGCTGCGCATTGACCCGGTCTAAGTCGATATCTCTGGGATTAGCGATTGCATTAAGGATTGCAGGCTTGGTAATCTCGTGAAATACGATTCTTTTTGTATTTGACGGATTAAGGCCAAGCACTTCATAGAGATGCCAGGCGATAGCCTCCCCTTCACGGTCTTCATCGGAAGCGAGCCAGACCATATCGGCTTTCTTCGCAGCTTCCTTTAGCTTGCGGACAGTATCTTTTTTGTCGACCGGAATCTCATATTCCGGCTGAAAATTATTTTCAAAATCAATAGATATTCCTTTCTTCTTCAAATCGCGGATATGACCAAAAGAAGAAAGCACTGTGTATCCTTCACCAAGGAATTTTTCAATGGTTTTAGCTTTAGCAGGCGACTCAACAATTACAAGATTGTTCATAACATTCTAATAATCAGATATTCACATCAGTTAATCCACAAAATTTCAGGATTAGTGATTAAAATTGTGACGCAAAATTAATATTTTTATTTCACTAACACAATATTAAGGTGTAATGTTTTTAGGAAAAAACTTTTTCTTAATCGTTATATAAGTGTAGGGAGACTCCGGTTTTCGTCATTGTCAACGTTTTCATCGCAGACTCAGGCAAACGAAAAACACCCAAACTACATATAGAATTAGATTTTTGATATACTTAGTCATTTCTAAATTCTAAATTCTAAATTCTAAATTCTAAAAAATGGCAAACAAACTTGTAGAAATGATTCGCCGGCAGGCGGAAAAATATGGTGATAGAGAAGCCTACCGCTATTGCTGGCGAAAGCCCGGAGAATGGCTTCCGACGAGTTGGGAAGAATTCCGAGTGCAGATCGACGTGGCAGCCCGTGCACTCGCCAGACTCGGACTTAAGGAAAAAGACACGTTGGCCGTGTGCTCCAACAATACCCCCCAGATATTGATAACGGAATATGCAGGATTCCGCAACAGGGCGGCGACAATTCCCTTGTATTCAAGCAGCAGCCAGAGTCAATTTGACTTTATAGTCAACGACGGACAGCCCAGAATACTCTTCGTAGGAGAAAAACATCAGTATCCTCTTGCCTACAATTATTGGAAAAAACATCCTGAGCAGATCGACAAAATTGTCATCTTCAAAAAAGAGGGCCTTGAGATCAATTCTGACGACACAGTATCGATATCATGGGAAGAGTTTATGAAAATCGGGGTTGAGGCAGATGAGGACACCAGGATACTCATAGAGCAAAGGTCGGAACGCGGACTTCCCGAAGATATCGCGACTCTGATCTATACATCAGGCACCACGGGAGAACCAAAGGGCGTATGCCTGAGTCACGCCAACTATGACGCCGCTATGGAAGCGCACCTGAAATTTCTCATCAACGTGACCGACAAAGATCTGTCGATGGCATTTTTGCCAATGAGCCATATCCTGGAGAAAGCATGGTGCTTCTTCTGCCTTACGAAAGGAATCAGGATTGCCATTAATGAGGATCCGAGAATCATACAGGACACTCTTCCGCAAGTAAGACCCAACATAATGACATGCGTGCCACGATTCTGGGAAAAAGTATATGCCGGTGTGAAAGAAAAAATCTCAAAGATGAGCAAGGTGCAGCAGGTGATGGTGGGACGCGCCATCCGCGTCGGATATCGCCGAAACCTCGGATTCAGAAGAGAAGGGAAACCTGTACCTTCCTGGCTTGAGAAGGAATATAAATTCTGGGATAAAAGGGTATTCTCAAAGGTAAAAAACACAATCGGCATCCCCAACCCCAAAATGTTCCCGACAGCAGGCGCGCCGCTTAGCCCCCGAATTACCGAGTTCATGCAATCCATCGGAATTAACGTCATCATTGGCTATGGACTTAGTGAGACAACCGCTACTGTCTCTGCATTCCCATTCGTGGATTTTGAAATAGGGACAGTAGGCAAACCTCTGCCGATGGTGAAGGTAAAAATTGACAAAGAGGGTGAAATATTAGTGAAAGGTCCGACTGTGACCGCCGGCTATTACAACAATCCTGATGCAAATGCAAAGGCGTTTACCGATGATGGATGGTTCCGCACCGGAGATGCAGGCTATTTCACAGAATCAGGTGCCCTCGTGCTGACCGAGCGCGTCAAAGACCTCTTCAAGACTTCGAATGGCAAATATATAGCGCCTCAGCTTCTTGAAAGCAGACTTGCGGAAAACAAGTTTATCGATGAGGTGGCTGTCATTGGCGATGAAAGGAAATATGTCACTGCCTTGGTAGTGCCGAATTTATCGCAACTTTTAGCATGGGCCACTTCAAAGAAACTTGACACTGAAAATGTGGAAGCGTTGCTGAAAAATCCGGAAGTGATCGATATGCTGATGGGAGAAATCAATGAGCTGCAGAAAGATCTTGCCTCTTACGAACAGATAAAGAAGATCACCTTGCTGCCCAATCATTTCTCAATCACACATGGCGAAGTCACCAACACTATGAAAGTGCGCCGTCCGGTGGTGGCGAAGAGATATGCAAAAGAAATAGAGGCGATGTATGATGGACCCAAAGATGGCGACACTCCACTGATGCCGGAAGATATTGAAACCAAACAGGAATAAGTTTGTTTCTCTATCAGAACATTATGCATTGTGCATTATGAATTATGAATTAAAAGAACGATGGCTGAATCGAATTTTATAGATTATGTAAAGATACTTTGCCGCTCAGGTAAGGGAGGGGCAGGAAGCCGACACTATCACCGGGCTAAATACATTCCAAAGGGAGGTCCTGACGGAGGTGACGGCGGAAGAGGTGGCCACATCATACTGCGTGGCAACCGCCACAAATGGACTCTGCTCGATCTCAGATATCAACGACATATCTTCGCCACCGATGGACAAAGCGGCGGAGAAAACCGATCGACAGGTAAAGATGGCGAAGACCGTATCATCGAGGTGCCTATCGGCACAACTGTGTTTGATGCCGACACAGGTGAATATCTGTGTGAAATAACGCGTGACGGTGAGGAAATAAAGCTTCTTCGAGGAGGAAAGGGAGGACGCGGCAATGTGCATTTCGCCACTTCCACCAATAGAGCTCCGAGATATGCGCAGCCCGGACAACCGGCTATTGAGAAAGCAGTTGTCCTTGAGTTGAAGTTGCTCGGAGATGTGGGTCTGGTAGGGTTCCCTAATGCAGGAAAGTCTACCCTGCTATCCGCCATCTCGGCAGCCAAACCAAAGATTGCCGATTATCCGTTCACCACAATGGAACCAAGTCTTGGAATTGTGAGCTATCGAAACGGACAGAGTTTTGTGATGGCCGATATTCCGGGAATCATCGAAGGGGCAAGCGAAGGGAAAGGACTCGGACTCAGATTCCTGCGTCATATCGAGCGGAATGCAGTGCTTCTATTTATGATTCCTGCTGACTCAACCGACATAAAGAAGGATTACGACATCCTACTAAATGAGCTGAGACAGTTCAATCCGGAATTGATGGACAAGAGCCGCGTGCTTGCCATCTCAAAGAGCGATATGCTTGACGAGGAAATGATGGAAGAGATGAAACATGAACTTCCCGAAGGAATACCTACAGTCTTTATTTCCGCAGTAACGGGCTTCGGCCTTACTGAATTGAAAGATTTGCTCTGGCGAGAGATTAATTCGGAAGATAATCTTGCTAAGTCAACAATCACTCATAGAGATCTTGACCGCCATCACCGGGTGGAAGAGGAAGATGAATTCATTTTCCATCAAGATGACACCGAAGAAGAAGAATGGTTCCCGGAGACCGATGAAGAATGGGAAGATGAGTTCTGGGATGAAGAGCAATCGGTCAATGACAAAGACGCCACCTGGCGAGGTGCGAAAAAAGGCACCGGAAAGTAATATTGCATTAACATTTACTCTATTATGGACGCACAATTCGTGCGTCCTTTATCAAATAACCGAAAATGGCAGAACGCCCCTTACTTCAGTTAAACCTCAAACAGATCCTCAAAAACAGGATTCCTTCTTCCAAACAAAAATATATCCCCAACTTCCTATACGAAGCTCTCGCACGGCTTATACATCAGGATGAACTTAATGAAATCCTGAAGATGGGATATCCTTCGCAGGGAAGTGAATTTTCGGAGAAAGTAATCCGTCATCTCAACATAAAAGTAGAAGTGGAAGGAGCGGAAAATCTTCCTCCTCTCTCCCATCGCGTCACTTTTGCATCCAACCATCCCCTCGGCGGCCTCGACGGCATAGCGCTCATCGCCGTCCTCGGCAAATATTACGGCGACGAAAACATTCGCTTCATGGTCAACGACCTCCTTATGAACGTCGAGCCCCTGAAATACGTATTCATACCCATAAATAAATACGGCAGCCAGGCGCGCGCATCAGCCGACGCCATCAATAAGGAATACGCTTCCGATCGGCAACTGCTGGTGTTTCCGGCCGGGCTCGTTTCCAGGCTTCAAGAAGGAGGACTGATCCATGACCTGAAATGGCAGAAAGCTTTTGTACAGAAATCATTGGAATATGACCGGGATATTGTTCCGATAAGATTTGTAGCATTGAATCGAAAACGTTTTTATCGTCTTGCAAAGTGGAGAAAGAAACTCGGCATTAAAGTCAATATTGAGCAAGCTACCCTTCCGGCAGAACTATGCGCTTCAAGAGGCAAGGAATTCCGAATCATAATCGGGAAACCCATCAGCATCTCCGATCTCAAGCGGTCGGGAAAATCAGCTCCCGCCATAGCCGCGGAAATCCGCGATCTCATCTATACCCTCCAATCCCCGGAAAAAATCTGATCCCAACTTGCATCTCCTAAAATTAAAGCTCCGTTTCAAAAAAACGGGGCCTTAAACCTGCCATGTCCCTACATCTACCAAACTCCATTTTTTTAAAGCTTGAATTTGCATTTTTATCTAAAAATTTTGTATTTTGCAGATTTTTAGCTAACTTTGCAAACAAAAATATACGATATTTCAATATTCCATGACTCATGCATCTCGTCTGATACGATTTTGATGCTATAAGAGATTCTACAGCGTATGAAAAAATACTTCTTTATTATTGCTGCCTTAAGCGCATCCATGCTTGCCGGTGCGAACCGGCTTGACTTAAGGTCGCTTTCTGAAATCAGACACGAAGGTCTAAAAAAAGATCTTGCGCAAGGCAAATTCAAAGCCCCGTTATATGGTTCAAGCAACCCTGACGTCACAAACCCGACTACATCCTTGGCACTCATCACACTTGCCGACGGACACGCTGCTTCCGACCTTGAAAAAAATGGCGTGAATGTGATCAGCGTACGTGGAAACATAGCAATTGTCTCTGTAGCCCTGTCTGAAGCTGAATCTGTCTCTTCTCTTGACGCAGTGAAAGCAATGTCTCTACAGAAAAAAGTGTTTCCCACCATGGACCTCGCCAGAGCGTCATCAGGCGTGGACTATATCCACCAAGGGAGCGCCGAGAAAGGACTTTCTGTCCCTTACACAGGCGCCGGGGTGATTACCGCAGTCGTCGACCAGGGTATTGACCCACATCACATCAATTTCCGGCTTCCCGATAATTCTTCAAGAATCGGATATCTTGCGCATTTGCGGTATAATTCCGCAGGGACAGGAATCGCAGAAACTCATTACAACGAAACCAACATCCGTGATTTCGTCACCGATGATCCATCCGCCTACCACGGCACCCACACCCTCGGCATTCTTGCAGGCGGCTACGATGGTCCGGTAAAGGCAGGCAATCCAAACGGCATTCAGCGTCCGGGAAACTATATCACTGAAAACTGCAAATATTACGGAGCCGCACCCGGATCAAACATAGCTGTCTCATGCGGATCTTTGGCCGACGGCTTCATAGCCCTCGGAATGGACTACATACTCGGATATTCAGAATATCTGAATCGCCCCATAGTATATAGTCTCTCACTTGGAAGCACATCAGGTCCTCATGATCCGAGATCTCAAATGTCTCAATTTTTTGATGAGATTGGAAAGAATGCCATCATCTGCATCTCAGCAGGCAATGAAGGTGACCTCAAATTAGTAGTCAAGAAGACCCTGTCGGAAGAGGAAAATTCCTTCAAGACAATGATTCACCCTTATGCGTACACATATGATCCCGAAACTCCAGGAAGTTCCACAATTCGGTATGGAGCCGTGTCGATATATTCCAACGACGAGACTCCGTTTAAGCTGCAAGCTGTGATCTACAATAAGAACAGAGGCTACCGTGCTGCAATGCGGATGCCCGTAGTCGGCGACAATATCGGCACATATTACGCCTCCTCTTCTGATTACCAGATGGATTCTTCTGACATAATCGGCGACGCCACCTTTAAAAAGGCTTTTGATGGATATGTCGGAGTAGGAGGAAAAATCGATGAGCAGACAGGCCGATATTATGGCATGATAGATTATTACACTATCAACAATATTGTCTCCAACCTAAATGATGATTACGTGCTTGGATTTGAAGTGGAAGGGACACCTGGACAGACAATCGAATGTTACTGCGAAGGAGAAAACACTTGGCTTGAAAGCTACGGAGTGGAAGGATTCACCGACGGATCAATGGACGGAACCATCTCCGATCTGGCTGTCGCACACAACCTTCTTGTAGTAGGATCATACAATACCCGCCAGTCATGGACATGCCTTGACGGAGGCACTTCGGCATATCCGGGCGATGGCTTCACTCCAGGCGGCATTAGCGGATTCTCTTCATTCGGCACACTTTCCGACGGGCGTGAACTTCCGCATGTCTGCGCTCCCGGCGCCGCAATTATTTCATCCGTAAGCTGGCCCTTTGCAAAACTCACGGCAGAAGAATATGGAGACGCATATCTCGACTATATGTGCCAGGCCAAACTTGAAGAAGATGGACGTGTCAACTACTGGAAACAGGAAGTAGGCACTTCGATGTCTACGCCATTTGTGGCAGGATGTATCGCGCTTTGGCTTGAGGCAAACCCGGGACTGACCATCTCTGACGTTAAGGAAATTATCGAGAAGACATCAATCCGAGACGAACAGGTGGAATCCACAGCCGAACAGACCAGATGGGGCGCAGGAAAATTCAACGCTCTCGACGGCCTCAAAGAAGCTATCCGGATGGCAACCGGAGTGGAAGGCATCAATGCTGACAACCGCAACGACCGCCTTATTCTTTCCCGAGTAGGCGACCGGACTTTCAAGGTGTTCGTAGGGGGAGCCGGCAATATGGAGACTCGTGTATTCACAGCAGACGGACGTATGGTTTACCGCGACCTGTCAGCCGGCGACGAAGCCACAGTCGAGCTCTCTTCGCTTATGCCGGGAACCTATATCATCAACGCCAACGGGCGTCATTCGGAAAAGATAATTCTGAAATAACCATTATAATTATATATCATTTATCACGACATGAGAAAGATACTGTCACTCATGTGCATTCTGCTGGCATTATCCCTTTTCGCTCCCGGTTCGGAAGCAGCCCGCAAACGCACACGAAGCTCTGATGAAAAGCCAATCATCACAATCAAGAGCGACGCTTACAAGGAGGTGGGACCCTCAAACAGCTTCGGCATAGTGCTTGGATCGACCGAGACTGACTATTTTGACATTGACGCCGGCTTCGGACTTCAGGAAATGGAAGTGGAGCCCTGGACCATCGAAAATGGGGCCATTACCGGCACCTACAAGACTATCCAAGTGAGCGAGGAAGGACTGATCCGCATTTATGGAGATCCGAAAAAAATCGACATGATACAATCGCAGGGCGGATATATCACTGAAATAGAAATGGAAGAATGTTCCAACCTTGAAGTGCTTGATCTAAGCCACAATAGCTTAAAAGCCCTTGACCTTACTCCTTTCACTAATCTATATGCAATCTATCTTTCCGAAAATCCGTTCACTAAAGAGACTCCGTTGAAGGTTGGAGCTCCCAAAAACCGGCTTGCCATTCTGGAGATAGACATAGTAGACCATCTTGACCAAAGTTTCAACCTGAGCGACTATCCTGCAATGCAGGCTTTTGACGCATACCATAACTTTGATCTATGGAATATAGACCCGACAGGATGTCCCGAATTGCTGACAATGAGCCTTGAGCTTACAAATGTCAGCTCAGTAGATGTTTCCAAGAATCCCAAACTTATCAGCCTCAACATCTCCGAAACAAGGATCACAGACATAGACCTGTCTAACAATCCGAATATTTCCACCCTGATGGCTGAACATATATCCGGATTCATCAACAATTCCTATCATCTCAACAGCATAGATCTCTCAAATCTCTCAAATCTTGCAATTCTTTATCTTGGTGGCAACAAGCTTACCAATATCGATCTCAGCAAGAATCCCAATCTGACAAACATCAATCTGAAGAGAAACAATCTGACTTCGCTTGATTTGTCACAAAACCGCATGCTGTATTCCGTAAATATCATGCTAAATGATATGGATTTCACCACGCTTCCGGTACCGGAAGAGACATGGGGCGAATATTACTATCTACAGAATGAAATCACCGTCCCTAAATCAATGGATGTCAAGACAGAACTCAACCTCTCATCGAAAGTATTGCGCCAGGGGTCGGAGACTGTAGGTGTGGTATGGAAAAAGGAGATTGACGGCAACGACACAATGCTTGACAACTCGCTATATTCCTATTCTGACGGCATCGTAAAGTTTAATCAGACGATTCCGGATTCAGTGTATGTGGCATATACGAATTCCCTTTTCCCGGAATATCAGCTCTTCACCACCCCATTTATGGTAAAGACATCTTCAGAATTTGGAAAACCATCTGCCTCAATCACTATAACACCTGCGACTTCCGCACCCTCACAGATTTCTGCTTTTGTAGGCATGGCCGGATCTTCCGCCGACAATCAGGTTAAGTTTGCAGTTGATTTCGGAGATGGCGTAATGAAGGAATTCTCAGCTAACACCAGCTCCTTACCAAACACCGCAAATCTTACGGGAACGATTATTCCGGGCTCTACGGTCACCATATATGTACCCGAAGAAGAAGAAATCACCGCTTTTGCAATAGATGGATTCCCCATTGAGTCCATCAACCTTTCAGAAGCTCGTTCCTTAGCATCGCTGAAGATCAACAATGCAGGCCTGCATGACATAGATCTGAGATATAACCGAAGCCTTCAGTCGCTTGACCTTGACAACAACGAACTGAGCGGACTCGACCTTGAAGGACTGTACCCGAATTGGAATAAAAATGTGCTGACAGATATCTCCATCGCCAACAATAAGCTTGAAAATGTAAACATCATTGAACCGAGACAGATAGTGAGAATGAACCTCAATCATAATAATCTCACTGAATTTGACCTCACTAACTTTGACGAGCTTAAGATTCTTGACCTCTCAGACAACAATCTATCGGAAGAAATAAGACTCACATATCTCATTGACGCAGATTCAATCATCCTCTCCGGCAACAGTCTGAAGCGCATCGTGCACGACGTATTCTCAGATCTTAAACTTCTCGACATCTCAAATAACTTATTCAATATCGAGACATTGCCATATGAGCCGGGTGCCGATAAATATATCTACGCACCGCAGAAACCAATCGAGCTACTCAAAAATGCTCCTGCAGTCAATCTCACGAGCCAAAACAGAGAACTTGTGGATGGAACCGGCACCACTTTCACTTGGAAGAAAGCCGATGGCACTCCTCTTGTGGAAGGCACTGACATGACTTGCGACAATGGTGCTACCCGATTCCTCAATACTGAACTGGGGAAGGTATATTGCGAACTTTCCAATCCCGGATTCCCTGAATTCAAGGGGAATGACGTGCTTCGCACCACAGAAGTGAATGTGACCGGAGCTCCCACCATTGAAGTCGCCTCGTTCACCACACTTGAAGATGCTGACAACGGAGAACTTATCATCGCATCCAATATCAATACATCCATATATGTGGATTGGCGCGGAGACGGAACAGAATTTTTGCCTTATGAAGCCCTAAAAGATGATAACTATAACACTTATGAGGGTATCAGGACTTATCAGAATGCAAAAGTAAAGGTATATACCTACGACTCACCTGCCGATCTCACCGTATTCTCAGTATATGGAATCAAGATGGGGAATTTCGACGGATCGCCCATGACCGGACTGAACATGATAGGCGTCAGCAATGCAAAACTCAATATTGAAGACATAAAGCTTCCTGACGCTCCTTTGACGAGCATCAACCTTATCGACAATAATCTTTCCGAATTCATATGGGCTGACAAGTATCCCAACCTTTACAACCTCAACCTTATGGATAATAAGTTTGAGAAGTTTGACGCATCAATACTTCCGGAGCTTCGGACCCTGTATCTTTCAGGCAACCAATTGACCGATGTCAAATTTAACAATCCTCATATCTGGGAATTAGATCTGTCTGCCAACCAACTTGAGCAAGCCGACCTAAGCGGCCTTAACAAAATCGAACAGCTTTGGCTCTCCGGAAACAAGCTTTCTGAAATAAATGTTCTCCCCTATAGAGCGACCTTGCACAATCTGGATATCACCAACAACCGATTCACTTTCGCTACAATGCCTGTTCCGTCAGATTACCCCAGACTGACTGTCTACTATTACAGCAACCAGGAAATGGTGGAAGCCGAAGTCTCAGATGACTTCATGACCTACGATCTTTCATCTCAGGCTGAAGTGAAGGATTTCTATGAGACGTCTTACATTTGGTTCCTCGGTGAGCCGACATTTGATTCGGAGACAGGCACACTCAGCGGTGAGACATTGATAGCGGATGATGAATACACCATTTCGGGAGGCATTACAACATTCAACATGACATTCCCTGAAGATGTGGTATGCGTGATGCTCAATAATCTCTTTCCGCAGGCTTACCTTCGCACTCCGCCTTATCGCGTAGGCTACAGTAATGCTGTCGACGGCATAAGCGCTGAAGAAGAAGCCATAGTAGACGTGTATACGCTGTCAGGAGCCGTAGTAAGACACGGAGTGAAGCTTAGCGAAGCATTCCAGGGACTCTCAAAGGGAATATACATCGCTAACGGAAAAAAATATTTTGTGAAATGACAATACAAACACAATTTCAATCAAACCAATAAAAGTTTCAAGACATGAAAAGATTCTATTACTGGATTGTGACTGCAATCATGGTTTTCGGCATCTTGCCGATGTCGGCACAGGAAGACCAAAAAATTCAGTTTACAGTCAATGTCCCGAATCCCGAGGCTGTTTCCTGCACCTTGAACGGTGAGCCCTACGAACTTGTAAAAGGCGCCAACAAGTTTGATGTCGCCCAATACACCAACCTCTATTTCACAGGGGTATCGCCATGGAGACTGACCGGAATCACTGACAAGATGGGCACCGCTCCATCCGGATTCTACGGTGATTCCTGGTATCTTACGGTATTCGAATCAATGCAAGACGAAGTATTCACCCTTTCATTGATAAATCTTGATGAATTCCGCACTTCCACGTTCACCATCAATGTAGATGACCCATCCCTGGTGGTAGCCGTATTAGGCGGATACTACACCACTCTTGATCTTCAGAAGGGTGAAAACATCATCAAATTTGATCCGGCAAAAGAGAATTTCCTAACCATAAATCCCTCTAATAATGTGCCCCTCTATTCCGTAAAAATTAACGGCACGGAAGTGGCTGCAAATGACAATACGTATTATGTAGAGATTACCGACGACTGCGTTATCGACATCGTAGCTATCCTTCCGGATGAGGAGCATATAGTCAACTTCTCATACAGTGAAGAAGCTGAAGGCTCAATCAGCATACTTGTCAACGATAACCCGGTCACTGATTTCAATGGAAAATCCGTGGCAGTAAAGCTTGGCGACAAACTGACCATAAACGGGAATACCAGCGAATACAGCTTCACTGAAGTGAAAGTCAACAATGAGACTGTCTCCTTCAACAGCAGCTATTCATTCGCCGTGATGAAAGACAGCGAAGTCTTCATTGATGCCCATCCATATGGCAATATCAAGGTCACCTTAATCATCCCCAATCCCGAACTTATCTCCATCTACAACGGATATGCTTATGGCGATCCTCTCCCCATGAAGCAAGGAGAAAATGAAATTGAGCTTTCTGAAATTAATTCAATTATCAGCTGGACTATCGATAATATGGCAATATTGAATTCCGTAATGCTCAATGGAGAGGCAATCCCGTCTTACTATTCCAGCTATACGCTTCACGACGGTGATGTTCTTACATTCGACATCACAGAAAAGGTATTCGACAAGAAAGCTATTGTCTGGATCGACAACACAAAGGGGAAAGCTTGCTCCTCCTATATGGAACTCTCATCAACGACCGACCATACTTCCCGCCCTACATTTGAAAACGGATACAATATCCTTAGCTTCTATGAGCAGATGAATCCATTCAGCCTTTCATGGTATGGATATAGCGAAGAGAATCCAAATATCAGCCAGACCGGGAAAGCATACCTTAACGGCACCCTTCTTAAACCAATGTATGAAGGAAGCACTTCATATTATGTCGAACTTGCCGACAATGACGTATTAAAACTCTTTATGGACTCTGACCCTGTCGAGTGCAAAGTGGCCTTTGATATAGCGGAAGGTATTGAAACGGAAGTGATAAAAGATATTGTCACTGTGGTTGAGAACCCGACTGAAGGTTTTGATTGCTTCGCCGGCACACAGGTGAAGATATCCGGAAATAATATCAAGGTCTCAGTCAACGGAGAAGCTCTGACCGGGGAACCCGGTGAAGATGGCATATCGATTTATTCATTCGCTGTCGAAGCGTCCGATACTGCAGTAGCCGTTACAGGGGCCAGCAGCTCAGTATCTACCGTTGATGAGGAAAATAATGATGACGTCTACAATATGCAGGGGATGAAAGTAGGAAAAGCATCCCAAATGAATGACTTCACCCCGGGCATTTACATTGTAAATGGCAAGAAAAAAGTAATTCGTTGATCAAGACAGTATCAGTCCGGCTCACAAACTTGATGAGCCATAAATAAAAAAATCAGAGTTCCGTGTGGAACTCTGATTTTTTTATGTGGCCGGGCCTCCGACCTTCAATCTTTATCTTGTGAAGGTTGAGTTATTTAATAATATACTTCTTTCCGTTGCGGATATAGATTCCGGATGAAGGATTATCTACCCTACGGCCCGTAAGGTCGTAGATGACATCATCATAAGAGGATGGCTGAGAGGAGATTTCTTCAACACCGCTTGTATATCCTGCTGAGGCCCATACGCCTTCACTGGTCTTGCAGTCAGAGCCAAGATAAAAGCCCGTATGAGTAGGTTGATTATAACCGATATTTTGGTTAAGAGCGCTCATCAGATACACATGGTCGGTCATCAACCAAGGGATCATGAAATCAGTAGGAATCCAGGACATGAACACTTTCAGGTCTTTTGTCTTAGTGGCATCCGGGTAGATAATTTCCTCACGCCAGTCACCGAGGATATCGCCGTAGAACGAAGGATTTTCCTTAGTGCCGTTAATGTGGGATACATCGAATCTGTAGCCGGTAAGCACGCGACCTCCTACACGGCTGTTGATTTCCGTTTTAGTGAACGTCTGGCGAGTCAGATAGCCATCAAACCAGATAGCGAAATTACAAGAACCGGGATAGTCAGCGGCAGTTCCCGAGAGCATGGTGCCATCGGTCCTATATACAGGACTTTTATACCACCACATCTCGCATCCACGGAAAGTCGGGTCGATATCGTCTATCATCGCACGCCCCATGTCGCCATCAACAGCACTCTTATGATCCCATATTATGGAACCGTCAGCGGCATCCCTAAGCGCCACCTCCGTCTTGCCTGTCTCGAAACAGGAGAAAATCTGCAGACCCGGGCGATCCGCGATAAACTTGCCGAGATGGAGGGCATCCCCATGACCGAGACAAGATGAATATAGCCCCACGCCATCATGATCGACAGTCATGGCCCCGTAAACCACCTCATCAAAACCATCACCATCCACATCGCCTACACTCAATGAGTGATTCCCTTGTGCGGCATACTTACTGTATGCAAGGCCATCCTTACCTATAAGTTTGTCATCTGTATCAAAATGCCAACGACGGGTCAATTCTCCGTCACGATAGTCCCATGCTTCGATCACAGACTTAGCGTAGACACCTCTTCCGAGAATGACTGAAGGAAGTTTCCCGTCAAAGCATCCTACTCCAACTCTCAAGCTGTGGGCACGCTTGAAATAGTTGTCGCCCCAATCCTCGCTCTTACCTCGCTTTATAAAATCAGCGCGTGCAAGTTCTTTTCCGGTAAGCCCGTCAACAATCGAAAAGAATTCCGGGCCTTTTCCTATGTAATTGGCGCCTTCGGTGCGGTAGTCGGTCTGTCCGTCGCCGTCAGTGTCTCCGATTTCCATGCCGTCACCAAAAATGGTGCCCTCACCGGTCTTAATAGCCATCTCATCCTTTCCGTCACCATCAAAATCAGCTACAGCGAAAGAGCTGCTGTTGCCAAGTATGATATTCGGTCCTGAGCAGACACGCCAAAGCATAGTTCCGTCAAGCTTATATGCCTCATACAAGACTGTATGCCTGACAAAGAGAGGAGAAGCTCCCGACCCTGTGCCGTCGCTCTCACCATAAGCAAGGAGACGCTTTACAATAATCTCCTTCTGGCCGTCGCCGTCCAAATCTCCGACGCTTACATCATTTGCCTGATATGTCACACCCTCAATGTCGCAAACGCTTGCAGTCTCGGTCAAAGGGATTGAGATATAGGGAAGTTTTCCCTTTCTCTGATACCAAGGCATGACATACGTGGCAATAGTCTCATCACTTCCGGCATATGTGAGGCGATAAGTCACGTCTCCGGTGTATGTCCTCGTACTGAAGCTGAGTTTTGAATCTTGAAAATTAGTGGCATAAATCGGTTGAGCATTAATTTTTTCTTCACTCTTACCCTGATAGGTACGATACAGGTCGAAGCATGTGTTTGCATCATCGCCGGGCAGCATACGCCAGGAAATAAGCATTTTGTCGACCGTCTCATTATAATACGTTGCATTGGCAGTGCCACACACAGACCCCCAGAGAGCACGATCATTGAAGTTCTGAGCACTTGAATTCAATGCAGGAAATAAGGCTAACGGGATGCAAAGACCGAATAATATTGATTTCATAATTCAAAATGTTTTTGATATGCAAAGTTAACAAAAATATTTTATTTATCAATAAATTCAACTCCTCAACTCACAAAGATTTAATCATAAATTTTCTCATATCGTTTTTTTTTAGTAATTTTGCGATAATTCTAAAAAGATGCATCGCCCATTTCAACAATCATGACAAAAATGGGAAGAGAGAGTATATCACAATCATAAGTGAATTTCCTCCAAAAAAAATTCCAATAGTAATTCATACACAACTTTTTATCACAAATAAAATGTCTTGTTTTGTCGAATGTCTCCGTGATATTCGACCAAAAAGAAGTGTAGTATATCCTCAATGAATACCGCCAACAAAAGAATAATCAAGAATACGGGGTTGCTTTATTTCCGATTGATATTCTTGACTTTCATCAGCCTTTATGCTGTCAGGCTGACTCTTGAAGCCCTCGGAAAGATTGACTATGGAGTATTCAGTGTAATTGGCAGTCTCGTGTTGTCTTTGTCTTTACTCACGGGAGCACTCACATCTGCAAGCCAGCGCTTTCTATCTTATCATTTAGGGAAAGAAGACTACGAAAAATATAGTCATACTTTCACATTATTGATAGTTACATTTATCATATTAGCAGGAATAATGATAGTTATTGGTGAAGCGCTGGGATATTTCTTCATCAACAAATGGCTCGACATTCCTCCTGACCGCTTGCATGCCGCCAAATGGGTATTTCAGACAACTCTCATGACCTATGCGTTTAGCCTGGTCACCATACCCTACACCTCGTCAATAATCTCAAACGAGCGTATGGATGCATTCGCGCTTTTCAGCATTGTCGAAGGTTGCCTCAAATTAGGCATAGCATTTATACTTATTCACTACGGAGGCGACAGGTTGATACTTTACGGTGTTCTTTCAGCCGCTAATTGCCTGGTATTGTTTTTTATGTCGATGCAATATTGCCATACTAAATTCCGGTATTGCAGATACGTCTGGAAATGGAACGGCAGTATTATCAAAGATCTTTTGGGATATACGGGTTGGAACCTTTTCGGTTCGTTATCAGGAATGTTGGATATCCAAGGTCAAAATATATTACTGAATATGTATTTTGGCCCTGTCATCAATACAGCCAAGGCGATCGCTGACGGCATCCAGAACGTAATCAGTGGATTTTCCACCAATTTATATGTAGCTGTAAGTCCTCAGATCATCAAGTCTTACGCAGCCAAGGACTATGCAAGAGCCCTGACGCTGGTTATCAATACATCAAGGATGTCTTTTCTTCTGATGTTTGTATTATCATTTCCATTGATATGCAATATGGACGGCCTCCTATCCTTATGGCTCGCTGCCGATGCAAAAATTCCGGAAATGACAATTTTCTCGCAACTCATACTCGTATATGCCTTGGTGATATCTTTGGAACCGCCGATCAGTAGAATTATTCAAGCTACAGGCAATATAAAGAGATATCAGTTGTCGGTAGGGTCTGTCACCTTGACATATATACCCATCACAGCTTTGGCTTTTGCATTAGGGGGAGACGCCACCCTATCTTTGATTATACTGATAATAGTCATGGGATGCGCACAGTTTGTAAGAATCTACGTCGCACAACGACAAGTCAATCTTAATCCGAAAGAATATTGCATCAAGGTATTTATCCCGATCATAAAAGTATCAGTGATTGGAGTGGCAACCTATATGCTGACATTATTGACATCATCATCGGATGATGATATATTAATTATACTGCTCCGCACTGCTGCCTCCGCCTTATGGGGTGTAGTAATCGTCGGCATACTTGGTCTGAATAAAGAAGATCGGCATTTCGTTTTAAATATGATTAAAGAGAAACTCCATAAGTAGCTCGCAAAAATTAATGATATGATAAATGCGAGATAATTTTGCGACA
>CAMWJD010000031.1 GCA_947174515.1 uncultured Porphyromonadaceae bacterium | reverse complement strand
CCGCATTCACAACAATCAATCAATCTCAAGCCAATATCTATTCAAACCTTAATTTTATAGATTCCATAGGCCAGATACAAGATTTCAGAGGCAAGATTTCAGAGGCAAGCAATAATAAAACCCGACTGCGGAAGCGGCCGGGTTTATTATTCATCATCAACAATCACTTTATACGAAAGACTACGGCATCTTTTCCTTTGAGTTGAATCCGGATTGCTTTATCGGGACTCAGAGTCAAGACCTGATTATGCTCACACAATAGATCTTCCGCCTCAATGTCGCCCTCAGGCAAAGCAGCCATATCAAATGCAAGCCTTGGTATCACAACCTTCATATCAGCAGAAGCATTGTCAAAGTTTACAGCTATCAGCAAAATAGATTTTTCAGTATATCTGATAAATGCGAATTGGCTGTGCGGATTAAATCCTTCATGCTGAAGATTGACATACATCAGATCGAAGAACTTTCCCTCCCGAAGGGCAGACTCGGAATTACACATCCTCAATACTTTCTGATACATGTTCCGAAGCCATTTTTCCTGCGGTTTCAATTTCTTGTCGGAAGGATTTCCATTATTCCACCATCTCCGCAAAGTATCATAACTCCAATAATCAAAAATCGTAGTGCGGTCATTGTCGCCGGCAAATCCCTCATTATCTTTTGCTGACTCTCCAAGTTCCTGTCCATAATAAATCATATAAGGACCTTTTGAAATCATGGAGCTCACTACAAGAGAAGGAAGGACATTTGCAGGATTGCCGGCATATGCTTTTGAACCAAAGCGTACTTCATCATGATTTTCAAGAAAATTCAGCATAGAGTCACCAATACCATCAACTGTCTGCCACGCTCCGGTGAGTCGGGCAGCCGAATGATTATGAATCTCGATATCCACCAATGTATCATAAAGATTCACCTTATCATATAGATAATCGAAACACCCGTATTCGAGGAACGGCCGATATTGTCCTACATCGTAAATTTCGCCGATAAACAGAATATCCGGATAGTCTTTCTTCACTTGAGGAATAGCCCAGTGCCAAAACGGGAGCGGCACCATAAAGCACATGTCGCATCTGAACCCATCGATCCCCTTTGAAGCCCAAAAACGGAGAATCGCAAGCATTTTAATCCATGTGTCGGGAATAGGATCGAAGTGGTCGCTCCAATCACCATAATCATGCCCATAATTCAGCTTCACAGTCTCATACCAGTCATTTTTGCCACAGAATGCGTTGAAGCAATCATTACCTGTGGCCTTTGCGGGAAACTCGACATAAGGGGTTTCTCCTTCTGCATCCAATGGTATTTCCGGGCAGAATTGCTGAAACGGAATATAATAATAGTTATTACGCTCTGAAAAACCCATTGTGATGTCATCATCAGCACCAAAGTCCTTAACTCCTGATGGAGCAGAATCACTGTGATAGACACGAGCGGTGTGATTCGGAACAAAATCGATCAATACTTTCAAACCCTCCTTATGAATCCGCTTAACGCAGTTTTCAAATTCTTTCATACGATTTTTCACATCCACAGCTAATGCCGGATCCACATCGTAATAATCCTTAATCGCATAAGGACTTCCTGCCTCACCCTTCACGACATTGGGATTATCAGGACGAATACCGTAATCTGAAAAATCAGTCTTGGTGGCATGTTCCAACACACCCGTGAGCCAGATGCAGTTGACACCTAATTCTTTGATACTCCTCAATGCCTTTGAAGTCAGATCGTTGAGTTTTCCCGAACCATTCTCATCAAGAGTTCCCCAAGGCTTCGGATTTTCAACCGTATTGCTGAAAATTCGAGGGAACATCTGATATATCATCAATCTTTCTTTATCCATCTAATATTATTATTTCAACTTATTATCCAGTATTCTACATGCTGTCTCATATCCGAGATCTACGATATGGTGCAGTTTTGCCACATCAAAAGTGCCAATTGCGTGGGCGCCCCTGAGATTAATGAGCACATCGCACAACTTTGCATCATTCACCATATTCGACTTTGACATCAACTGATAACTTCTCAATGCGATCTCAAGAAGATTGTGCTTTGAAATGTCTTTCCAAATATTATGAAAAGGAGAGCAATTAAACCCGTAAAGGGTCTTGCAATATTTTCTGATAGCCCAAGCCGGGAGGTTTCTAAGCACTCCCCCGTCGACATAAATTCCATTGTTTATTTTGACAGGTTCAAACACAATAGGAATTGAACAAGAAGCCAGGACCCTTGGCACTATTTCTCCTTTTGCCCATCCTATGGATTTACAATGCTGAAAGTCAGTAGCACAGACGATGGTAGGGATTTTAAGGTCTTCCAAGTAGTTCACCGGCAACCATGATTCAATGAGTTTACCAAACTTGTCAATTTTCATCAGAGAATTACCGGGAACTTTCCAAGTGACAAATTCCCTCACTTTAGTGAGGTCTTCAAAGCAATGAGTCATATCGTCGGGTGAAAGTCCGGCTCCGTACATCACGGCTGCAACACTACCGGCAGAGACACCTGACATGACATCAGGCTTGATACCAAAACTTTCCATAGCTTTCAACACTCCAATATGAGAAAAGCCTCTCGCACCCCCGCCACTGAAGGCATAACCAACAGAATTAGAAGTTAATCCTATTTTACCAAGAATTTCTCCGATACTCCAAATCATATAATCTTATTTTATTGAATCATTTGACAATTTGTCATTACCACCATCGGGCAAATCCAAAGAAATTGAATCACCGGCAGTCGCAGGCTCCTCCTCGATCTTTTTATCTTTTTTCCTTCGGAACAATCTGTCGAAATCTCGCCTGAACACAACTCCTACTCCCTGAGTGGTCAAAGCAGAGCGTAAATAATAGTTCTGGTCGTTGAAATGATTGTATGCTTTCAGACGCAAATTTCCATTTTTATTCAAAAGATATTCGATATCAAAGTCTCCTACAAACTGAGTATTACTTGTATTTTTGTCTCTGTAACCTAAATTACCATTGATTATCAATCTATTGTTGAGCAATCTGGAAGAAAGCGCAAGATCAAATTCCATATCTGTGAAGTCACCTTTTTCACTTCTGAATGATGGCGCCACATCAAGTTTGTCAGTCATCTGGCTAAGAATATTGCTGAGTTGAGACGAGATGGTAGAAGATGCCATACTTGACCATTCTGATCCGTTACTTTGTCCACCTGTATATTCCGGAGTGTAAAACCTATTGAGTGCAAGGAGATAAATTATCTGGCGGCTCATCATGTCGTTGGTCGACACAAGACTCTTGACCTTACGCTCGACATCTGAAGTTAGAGTTGGCAATTCAATATCGAAAGAAATGTCAGGATTTGTCATCGGTCCCTTCACAATCAACAAAGCATCTACCGGCACATTTGTCCTATTCAATTCCTTGTCATTTGCAAAACTTTTGTCAAGGTCAGTGAGATTTGTATTGACTCTGTAGGTAGCTGCAATATCAAGATTAGCATCCATAGGATCCCCGTCAAACTTAATAAGGCTTCCTTTCTTTATATTGAAATTTTTTATGATAATATCTTGAAGAGTAAAGTTATAGTTTCCTTCATCAAGAACAAATGTACCGATCATCCTCAGGTCATTATTGGCCATATTATAATCCATTTGCAGAGCTCCTTCGCCTCTTGCTGTGATATTATCACCAGCTTTAGGATCCATTACTAATGAGACGAGGGCATCATTTGTCACAGTACCTTTCAAAGAAAGAATAACATTGCTCGCCACATCATCAGCCTGCTCAATATTCTTTCTGAATTCCTTCAGATAGTCTGGCACGGTGTCTGACTTGGCTGCCTCAGATTGCGCCTTACGCCTGTCTGTAAATGTAAGGAAAGAATATTGAGCCACGTCTTCAGTGTCACTGATCACGTAATAGAATTTAGACCCTGCTTCCGTAGTCATGTTCATATCTATTTCCACGAGTCCCGGACCGCCATTTATCTGAGCATGACCCGATCCATAAATGGTGCCATACCAAAGAGGATTCATCGATTCATTCGTGTTGTAACAAAGAATAGACTTCGCATCGCGCAATTTGAAGTTGAACACAGGATTATGGAAATATGTATGCTGAAGCCATCCTCCGAATTCAGCAGTATGACCTTCATCGTCATATAGCGTGAGTGGTGGAATCGTAATCAGACCCTTCTCCAAAAACACAGAATCTTTTCCCGCATGATACCATGTATTTGTGAAGTCGAGCTTCATTGAAATAGTATCGGCAATCAATCCTCCGGTCAAATCAATATCAGAAAAAGTGCCATATAGTTTACACTTACCTGAAGCCACTCCGGACAAATCGGAACAAAATGCAGAGACAAATGGCTTCATAATCCCGACATTTACTTTTTCGGCATCAAAATCGAAACTAAGAGAGTCGCGAGTCACCCATATTCCTCCGTTTATGCCGGCTCTTCGTTGCCTGGTCAGCGGATCGCGAATGACAGCATAAATGCCCACCTTTTGAGACTTAATATCGTATTCCGACGCAAGATCTCCGTCGCCGAGTTCCGCGCCGTTGTAGCTGAGACCTTTGACATGGAGAAATTTTGTCTGCGCTTTCGGAGCTTTGGTGAGAAGTTGGCTTCCCTCTACTTCTCCGGTTGCCATACCGCCAAATGTAACGTAGTTGATGTTTAAAACATTGAAGATGTATTCAAGGTCAATATCATTAAGCTTCACTTTCAACACATCATAAGGACTCTCTGATGCCACACCATTAATATTAATAAACTGATCATCATGACTTATCAAGAAATTGTTGACTGCAATTTTTTTACCTGAATAATCAATAGTGCCGTTGGATATTGCCCAGGGAGTGTGACTGACTGAGATAGTAGAGGGAAGTATATTGATATTTAATGCAAGATTTCCATTTGAATTAAACGCATCAGGAACCCGGAAGAATGAGACATCAAATGCCATGCCCCCTTTAATGGAACTGTCTAAAGTAGGATTCAAAGCAAGATTGAAATTCAGTTTATCATGAACAGCATAGACATCGGCTGCAATTTCAGCATCTCCTTTTTTTGCCGGAAAGATTAAACCCGCCGACAATTTCGCCACCTCCGAAAAGGAATCAATATTGACATCAAACTTGATATCACTGATAAGTTTATTCTTTCCTTGCAGCAGATGGGGTGTTGAAATTTTCATGGAAGCGTTTCCCTGTTTGGTATTGATAAACCCACTAATCGGAATATCGATTAACGGACGAAAAGGGGTATTGAAAAAAATATAGGGATCAGCTGTACCTTTTATATTGATATCAAATTCAAATTCATTTTGATCAGAAAGCGCCACATTTAAATTTGGACGATAATTAAGCAATGTAGGAAACACCTTTGAAAGCATCCGTTTCAACTCCTTCGACAAAGAAGCCGGATTTATATCGCCATAGATATGAGCATCGAGCCAATCGCTTGAAATTGAAATATCTCTTCCAAAATAATATTTATCATCAGGCATATTCAAAATTGAGTCAACACTGACAGACAGTTCTGAAAGGTTAAGCATCTCTCCGTCTTTTCTCAACAAAGAGAAATCAGAAATAATTAAATCACCGGTAATATTGCTTGCTCTATTCCCTTTTGCGCGCGCTGTCAGATTCGCTGACATTTTGCTGTCAGCATAAATTCCTTTCAAGCCAAATTTTGAAGGGTTGACATTTGAAAAATTCAGATCTGCCTCAAACGAAGAAGCCTTCCCCGCCAACGTGGCGCCGCCATCCAAAAAGATATTCAAATCTCCGGATGATGCGTTAAGTGCCAAAGCAATGTCGGAATTTGATTTACTTATTTCTAAATCTACATCGGAGAATTTATTGCTCATCAATTCAAGACCGTCAGAAGTGACTGATATATTCCCATCCGCATTTTTATCCAGTCCGGATATATCCGCTTCAATATCAAAAGACATCAGACCAAGCTTGTCGGTAGACAGCAATGTCCCGAAATCCACATCATCAGCTTCCGCATACAACTTAATTTGAGGTTTGGCACTTTTGATATTATTTCCGAGTGCGTCAAACTTAATTTTACCAAGCCCCGAAGATATCATTCCTTTACCTTCCGCCCGATCACCATCCTTAAAAAATCCGTTAAAATCAAATTTAAGGGGTCCCGCAAATGTAGTAATTTTACTTGCTTTTTCCGACACTTTTGGAAAAAGACGACTTATATCAGCAATCAAGCTGTTTGAAAATTCAGACTTAAAGTCGGATATCGTGAGATTCAGACTATCTTTACCTACAAAATTACTTGCCTCTCCACTAAATTTCAAATAAGAATTCAAAATCTCATTCTTCAAGATAAATTCATCGACAGAAATAACTTTTTCTGAATAATAAGCCGCGATATTCAGATCCCAGGGAGAATCGAGCACTTTTAATTGCGGAAAAAAAACGCAAAAATCAGAAGGAGAGACCGATCCTGCTATTCTCGTTTTTATGTCAGTCAAATTTGAAAGCGGCAAATTCAGATCATCTATTGTTAAAAAAGAATGAGGGAAGTGAATATTGAAATCCTTGACAATCAATCGGTCATCACCGGGATTATCAGATTTAATGTATTCTATATCTGCTGTAAGGCTTCTGACATTAACATCGGGAGTGACATCAAACTGCATGTTTCTGATGTTGAATCGATAGTCATCATTCTTTAACGCAGGAATACTCAAATCCATACGCAGTCTTTCAATCTTCAAGTCAGCAAATGGACTGCGTTTGCCTGATTTGTCTTTCAACCATTCACGATGAAATGAAGCCTTCGAATTTCTAATCACCACATTTCGAATCTTTAAGTTGAAAATTGTGGGTGGCTTTGTCTTATCCTTAGAAGACAGTGCATCGATTAAAAATTGTATGCTTGTAGGCGAACCAATAGAATCTTGCGATACAGAAATATCCATGCCAATTATTTCTGCATAATTTAAAACGATCTTTCGACTTGACAGAAGTTGCCATAAATCAATACCGGCAGCCACTTTTGAAATCTCCGCGCACCTTTCACCGTCAGGGGAGTCAAGAGTCAGCCCCGTCAGGATTATCTCGCTGAATGGGAACAGAGTCAACGTCTTAATTCCCACTTTTCCACCAAGAAGTTTGGATGTCTCATCGATTGCCAACATCTTAATTTTATTTTGGACAGAGGGAACCGACAATAATACATAAAGACCACCATATACCGTGGCAAGAAACAATATCAAAATAATGATAATGCTCCTAAACACTTTGTATATGGGTTTTAATATACTCATTTACACAAGAATTCATGCCAGAATCAACGTTTAATACGACTAATATTCAGTGCGTCTTATCGTTAATCCTCGTAATAAATTTCACTATGAGATACAAAATTAATAAAAAAACATGATTTGACACATAATCATTATTAAAAAACTTATTTGCAACTTTCAAAAAATAGTGTTAACTTTGCATTACACTCAAGAGCAACGGCAGATATTTGAGTGCGTGACCCCAATTAGAAAATAAATGAGCACAACCATACTTGGAATAGAGTCAAGTTGCGATGACACTTCGGCGGCAGTGATCACCGACGGTATCTTAAGGAGCAACGTAATAGCGAGCCAGAAAGTCCACGAGCAGTTTGGCGGCGTGGTGCCTGAACTCGCCAGCAGAGCGCATCAACAGAACATCGTGCCGGTGGTGAGTGAAGCATTGAGACAAGCCGGCATCACAGTATCTGACCTGGATGCGATAGCATACACCAGAGGCCCGGGATTGCTGGGCTCTCTTCTCGTGGGCACTTCATTTGCCAAAGGCATGGCAATAGGCTTGAATATTCCGACAGTAGACGTCAACCATCTGCATGGTCATGTACTGAGTCATTTTATTCTCGAAGACAAAAATCAGGAGGTACCTGAATTTCCATTCATATGCCTATTGATTTCGGGAGGAAATTCCCAGATTATTATGGTAAACTCCCCCTACAATATGCAAATTCTCGGTTCCACGATCGATGACGCTGCCGGAGAAGCATTCGACAAATGCGCCAAAGTGATGGGGCTCCCCTATCCCGGCGGACCTCATATCGACAGGCTGGCATCAGAAGGAAATCCCGACGCTTTTAAGTTTGCTAAACCGCATATACCCGGTTATGACTATTCTTTCAGCGGACTCAAGACTTCATTCCTTTATACAATTCGTGACAACCTTAAGGTAGATCCTGATTTCATAGAGAACCGAAAAGCTGATTTAGCAGCTTCCCTTCAAAAGACAATCATAGATATCCTTCTTGACAAACTATCGAAAGCAGTTAAGGATCAAAAGGTCAAAGCCATTGCCATAGGCGGAGGAGTGTCTGCAAATTCAGGAGTCCGAACCGCAGTAGAGAGCTACTGTAAACGACATGGATTAAAGGCGTGGATTCCAAAACGCTCTTTTACCACCGACAATGCCGCCATGGTGGCGATCGCAGGCTATTTCAAATATCAGAACGAGGAATTTTGTCCTCTTGATTTGCCTCCCTATTCAAAAGTTGAAGTATAACAAGGACAATAAGATCATGAACGAAGTTCCAAACATAGAAAAAAGGCACATCATTGTGTATGGCTACACACGCGATGAGCTCAAAAGCATACTTAAGCATTTTGAGAAGCATCTGCCCGACTATATAAAGATAGCCATAGAAGCCAACCTTCTGCTATCAAAAATCACACTCACGGGACAACACTCAGGGATAGCCATTCTGCGCTTTCAAATGAACCGTCTGCATCAGAATCTTCGAGATATCTTTACAAAAGACGTTATAGCAGATGAAGACAGGTCGCTCGCTGAAGTGCTCGGATATTTGCTGAAGGAACGGGAGCTTACGGTAGCGTGCGCCGAGAGTTGCACAGGCGGCAATATAGCCCACCGAATCACACAGCTGGCCGGAAGCAGCAACTATTTCCTCGGCAGCATTGTAAGTTACGCAAATGATGTCAAGACCAATGTACTTGGAGTTCCACAAAAATATATAGACCAATTCGGAGCAGTCAGCCGAGATGTGGTGGAGGCTATGGCGGAAGGAGCATCACGGCTTATGCGCAGCGACTGCGCTATCTCAACATCCGGAATAGCCGGACCCGACGGAGGAACTAAATATAAGCCGGTCGGTACAGTATGGATCGGGGCTAAATATGGTACAAAGCTTGTCAGCGAATGTCGACACTTTAAAGGAAGCCGTAATGAAGTCATTGAGCAAGCCACCGCCCACGGAATGGTGATGCTTATCAATCTTCTTCGCGACATTTATGAAGAAGAAGATGATCTTGCCGATGAGTAGGCCTCAATCTTAAAAATAATAAAAACAGATTTTTTTTAGGATTTATTTGGTGGTTTGCAATATTTTTTGTAATTTTGCATCCGATTTGTGGCACATCCTTAAAAGTTCCGCCATTTGATGCGCCGGCGGGGCGATATGAGACTGTGATGGCCGCCTCAATCCGAACAGTTAAATTTTTATAGAAGTAAAAAACAAACCTCAGTCATGTCAAAGACTTGTCAGATTACAGGCAAAAAAGCGTCGGTCGGCAACAACGTTTCCCACTCGAAGCGTCGCACCAAACGCAGATTCAATGTGAACCTGCACACCAAGAAGTTCTATTGGGTAGAACAGGACATGTGGATTGAGCTCCGCGTCAGCGCCCGTGCTCTCCGCACCATCAACAAAATCGGCCTAAACGCTGCCCTCAAGCGCGCTGAAGCTGAATGAAACATCGACTTCAAGAACATTCAGATCCTTTCACTCTAAAAGCATTCAATAATTATGGCAAAGAAAGCTAAAGGCAATCGTGTGCAGGTGATTCTTGAATGCACCGAGCACAAGGCAAGCGGAATGCCCGGTATGAGCCGTTACATCACTACCAAAAACCGCAAGAACACTCCGGGACGTATGGAACTAAAGAAATATAACCCGATCCTTAAGAAAATGACCATCCACAAAGAAATTAAATAAGCACTGACCCATGGCAAAGAAAACCGTCGCGTCTCTTCAGAAGGGTGAAGGACGTACTTACTCCAAAGTCATCAAAATGGAGAAATCCCCAAAGACCGGCGCTTATGTCTTCAAAGAAGAGATGGTGCCAAACGATGCAGTTCAGGCTGCTCTTAAATAATGAATTTTCACTTATTCAATAATAAAAGATGGCTCTTCATTGAGAGCCATCTTTTATTTTTTTATACTTCCGGTTTTATAGACATCTCGCCCACTTTATAATTACAATCTCATACAATTTCAGAGCCCGCCAAATCACCGGAAAGGTTTTTCGTCTCGCTCTGAAACTATATGAGATAGGGACTTATTTTATAATAATCAGTTGAGATTTCCTTGCAGTAGAACCTGTGAAGTTAACAACGTAGAGTCCTGATGGAAGTTTTAAAGACAATTCTGATGTGAAGGAAGAGAATACCAATTGTCCTTGAATTGTAGAAACCATCATATTACCCGGTTCAGAAGATTTTATATCAATTGATCCTTCAGAGGCAAATATTCTGACATCAGAATTAACTTTTTCATTTGTAATCTCATCGATCGAGTTCAGACTTGAGCGTTGTTTAATCGGAAGAAAACGCCACTGCCGATGAGTAGCTTCAGCCGGGTCATCGCCGTAATTCCACATTCCGACCATAGTGCCGGTGACACTTTTCTCGCCTTCAAGGTCGAAAGCTTTGTTGTTGGCTTCAATTTTGAAATACTGCTGTCCGACAGATGAAAGAGAAAATTGCTGAGTTCCCAGCTGACCTTCAACGCAAGATAGCGTATAGCTATCTGTAGCGCTTATCGTCTGACCAAGACGATTTGTAAAAGTCGCTTTACCATCAGACAATGAAACAGTCCAAATCCGGTCATCGGATAACTCTATCGGCTGAAGACATACCTTTCCATCTTTTGCAGTCAGCACATCAGTTGCTGATTGCCGTGGAAGAATACAGTATTCAGTGCCATCTTCGATCTCAGATTGCAGATTGCTCATTACCGGCATAACGAAAGTCGCTATTGTAAGTCCGTCAAGATCAAATGTCAGATAACTGTCATTAATCTCATAAGCCAAATCTTGATCATAGTTTTTATCACTGCTCTTTAATGCAGTTGAAGGTTCACCTATATGATTGTAAAGGCCAAGATCTATCTTATATTTGGCTTTATTCGGATCTGTATTTACGATGATCAGCACCAGTTCATCTCTATCCGGATTGGAAGCGGCCAATGTATTGTCATTTGTAGACGTTATGATAGTATAACCCGGTTTTATGTAATGCGTAATATGATTTCTGACATAGTAATTATTAACGCGATTGTAAGAGGCTTTGGCGAAATCACCACTGATAAGACACCATTGATCATTTGCTTCTTCGATATATTGCCAATCACACCATACTACCGGCTCAATATAACGCATGTCTCTGATGAGCCGGGCCGCCATATTGAGATTTCCTTGAATTCCGGTTCCTCCCATGCCAACTTCGCTCATCCACAATGGAATACCTTCTGCTGCACAAAGAGCGCTGATTTTGCAACACTCCGGAGTTGTACCCTTGTAAGTATGCGTGTTGACTTGTCCAACACAATTGAGCGAACCATCTTTTTTGAAATGCTTTACATCACTTATCTGTTGACTGACAGCGGTCTCGTCACAAGCTGAAATAATCGTGTTCAAACCTGATTCTTTCAATTTCGGATATAGCACCTTAATGAAGTTGGACATGGATTGCATTTCAAAATGACATCCTTCCTGACCACCATTGCGTCCCCAGTAATTTGTCATTGGCTCATTGAAAGGATCAATAGAAGCAAACTCGATCCCTTCCACCTCTTTGAAATGCTTCATTACGTCGATAAGATAATCGGCAAAAGCCTCATAGTAGTTAGGATTCAGATTGTCTTTTCCTGCGTCAGAAGCTCCGGAACAACAACCGCTGTTTGTCATCCACCAGGGAGCAGAGTTACTGAATGCCTCAAAAATAGCATCCGGCCGCTTCTCCTTGATTTTGCGCAATATTTTAATTTGAGCCTCATCTGCGCTCCAGTCATATTCTGAATCTTCATACTTCTTAAATCCCGGCATTTCTGCTCTCAATCCTTTTCCGTTAGCCATATGATGCTTGGTACAATTGTGGTTTTCGGGATCATCTCCACCACCAATGTTATAGCGGAAAACACTGTAGTTCAAATTTTCAGGAAGAACAAGCCAATCAATTATCCTGTCAATGTCTTCTTCCGGCCATTGCCCGCACATGTGAGCCCACCAGCATAGTGAAACTCCCCAGCCATCAAACTGCTGCCTGGGGGCACCGGGATTCACCATAACATAGCAAGCGGGAATATCAACTTCCTGAGAAGCATTATCAGCAATGAGCCATAGATGATTGGAATTAGTGCCATCTTTATCGCAGAATACACTACTTCCATCTGTTACATTGTCAACGCCCAAATATTTACCTGTGCTCTTGCTTTTTATCTTTAGAAATTGACCGCTTTGCTCAAATTTAAATAGAGAGATATCTCCCTTGTTTTCATTGATAAAACCTGTATTCCAACGATTGGTACCGGATTGAGCAAAGAAGGTTCCATCGGGAGCCTGAATGGTGAAATAACCGTTTCCGGCATCTGAAATGGTCATCTTTTGCGGATTGGAGACAGAAGCTTTCTCCAAAATTCCACTGGATGGTGACTTTGCCAAATGCAGTCCACTACTATGCATTATGAAATATTCGCCCTCAATTTGGGCTAATCCGATAAATGGCATGCATAGCGCAATCATCAAAAATATATTTTTAAGATAACGTGTCATTGAGAGATGAAGTATTTGTTTAATTAAAAAGCCCCTCACCCATCATTTCATGAAATCTGCAAGGCGAGTGAAGAATGTAGGATCTTCTCCGGTAGTCAGATCAACGAGTTTTCCATCCGGATTGATAATAGCTTTTGTCGGAAAGCCGGTGATATTATAGTCTTGATAAAGACGGCTGTCGCTGCCGTTATAAAGATTAAGCCAAGGGATCTCATGTTTCTTGACACCCTCACGCCAATCTTCTTCCGACTCATTGCAGTCTATACCGATAACCACGAGCCTGTCGCCATATTTTTTATAAGCTTCCTTCAAAGCCGGGAACCCCTTGATGCACCAGCCACACCAGCTGCCCCAGAAATCGAGGACTACCCATTTACCACGAAAATCTGACAGACTTACACTCTTTCCGTCAAGATCAGGGAGAGTGAATCCGGGGGCAGTAATTGTTCCGGAAGCAACTTCAGCCTTACGAGCCTCTTCCTCTTCTCTTGCTTTCACCATTTCTTCCACTTGCTTATTGTAGAGTTCGGCAAATGGCATCAGGATGGATTTCTTTGCCTCGGGAGTCAAATTATCGTAAAGAGCCTTGAAATCATCACCACTTAAATCTTGAATAACATAAGGCACTGCCGGGCTCTTGGGATGGTCAGCAACAAATTGTTTGATAGCATTATCATATCGATCTCTAATTTCCTTAACCTGTCCCTCTGTCACATTTTCATTTTTGCTCACAAGATCCATATATTCCTGCTGTATTCCTTGTGTGACTGAAGTGATTGACATAAGATCTTCCATAAGAACGGAGCCCTTAACGTCATATTCAAGAGGCTCAAAGCTGACAATCTTCACATCAAGAGATTCATCAGGTGTGGCATAAAATTCAGGTTGCATTGTTGCCATCACGGGAGGTTCGATGCTGTATCTTGCAGCTCCGACTGTGTCGAGCATTAATTTTGCCACACCGTTTTTGACCTCAAGTGTGTCGTAGATCACTTTAAGGTCTTCAGCCTGCTTTGCATTGAACATATTTTCAATTGTCATATGGCTTACGACTATCGAATTTTCATTAAATCCGTCGGGAAGCTTAATAGTCACAGTTCCTTTGTCGGAAGAGCATGCCGCCAGCATCAGTCCGGAAGCAGCAAGAAGAATAAGTTTTTTCATTACATTTAATATTTATAAGAGCTTATATCATATAATTATGCAAATTTAGATATAAATAGTCAAACACACCAATTTAACTATGTTAAAAAAAAGATAATAAATGTTAATATTATATATCATGTTAAATTTCATCAATTATTGCCGATCTCAAAAATTTGAGATAATGGAAATGTAGTGCCCGTGGCAAAGGATAAAGATATATGGACCAAGAATCATAGATCTAATGCACATTGCTGTTTGGCATTGGACTCTAAAAATTTTTTGATTCATTATTTGCCTATTTCAAATTTCTTTCCTATTTTTGTAATTACAAAATATGTGTCAACCCGAAATAGCATAAATAATGAATAAATACGGTTATCTAAGAGTAGCGGCCGCATATCCAAAAGTTGAACTTGCTGATCCGGTAGTCAACTCCGTGCGTATATCCGATATGATCATGAATCTATCAAAAAAGGGAGCACGATTGATTGTATTTCCGGAACTATGCCTGACAGGATACACATGCGGCGACCTCTTCAACCAGCCCACTCTCCTTAATGCCGCTATGCGGCAATTGGGATTTCTTCAGCAAGTGACAAAAGAATCACACGTCACAGCGGTAGTGGGTCTTCCCATAAGATGCCGAGGAAGGCTATATAACTGCGCTGCAGTGATTCAATATGGAGAAATTTTGGGTATAGTGCCAAAATGCTATCTACCGAATTATGATGAATTTTACGAAAAACGTTGGTTTTCATCAGGTCTTAAACTGGATATCCCAGCAGGTAAAGAATATAACACTATAGATATTGACAGCCACGCGATTCCCTTTGGTATAAATCTCTTATTCCACATTGAAAATGCAAAATTTGGAGTAGAGATATGTGAAGACATGTGGGTTCCGAATCCTCCAAGCACCACAATGAGCGTAGCCGGAGCCGATATCATTGCAAATCTGAGCGCCACAAATGAAGTGATCAACAAGCATGCCTTTCTCTTATCATTGATAAAAGAAAGATCATCGAGATGCAAATGCGGATATGTATATGCCTCGGCCGGTGCCGGAGAGTCAAGCAGCGATCTCGTCTTTTCCGGAAATGCCATTATAGCTGAAGATGGACAAATTCTAAGAAAATCCAACAGATTTGAAAGGATTGAGGGATATTGTATCGCCGATATTGATGTGGAGAAATTACGCAACACTCGCCAGAGGCAATCAAGTTTCGGACAAAATGACATTTTCCTCCCCACGTTAGGATCGGAAGATTTTGCAACCAACCAGGCTGAACCGGCTGATCTAATGCGCGATATAAATCCGTATCCTTTCTTATCATCCGACAAGGTGACATTTGAAGAGCAATGTGAAGAAATAATCAACATCCAATCATGGGGACTTGAACAACGCTTGTTGGCCACACACTGCAAAAAACTGGTAATTGGCATTTCGGGAGGATTGGATTCCACACTGGCTCTCTTAGTCGCCGTCAAGGCATTCGACAATCTCGGAATTGAAAGAAACGGCATAATCGGAGTGACGATGCCCGGATTCGGAACATCTGACAGAACTCGCAACAATGCTGTGGAATTGATGCGACGTATGGGAATCACTCATATTGAAATCAACATATCAGAAGCAGTAAAACTTCATTTCAAAGATATTGATCATGACATCAATGTGCATGATGCCACATATGAAAATTCGCAAGCCAGAGAAAGAACCCAGATTTTGATGGATCTCGCCAACAAATACGGGGGCATGGTGCTCGGCACCGGCGATCTTTCAGAGCTTGCCCTGGGATGGTGCACATATAATGGCGACCACATGTCGATGTATAGTGTCAACGCCTCAGTGCCAAAGACACTCATTCGTCCTCTTGTGAGGCGAGTTGCCCAAGATTATGACGAAGAGACACGCAATATTCTTGAAGACATAGTGTCGACCCCTATTAGCCCTGAGCTCATACCTACTGACAACGAGGGTAACATAGCCCAGAAGACCGAGGATCTTGTAGGACCATACGATCTTCATGATTTCTTCATATATTATTTCGTGAAAGAAGGTTTCACACCTGCCAAGATCTTCGCTCTTGCTTGCAAGGCATTTGCGGAAGGGCCATATGATGATGAGCGGCCCACTTTCTCACGTGAGACTATCAAGAAATGGCTTATAGTGTTCTTGCGAAGATTCTTTAACCAGCAGTTTAAACGATCTTGTATGCCGGATGGCCCCAAAGTCGGTCCGGTCTCTTTTTCACCACGAGGAGATTGGAGAATGCCTTCGGATGCTGTGTCAAGATTATGGTTAGCCGAAGCTGAAGCGATTCAGGTGTAATATCTTCATCCAGATAAAGAAGTTGTTTAAACTTATTTACGAATGATAAAAAATACAAATAAACAGATTCCTAATAAGTCCGAACTGCAATATGACGAACTTGATTTGAAAGAAGCAGTGAAAGCAATGAAGGAAGGTGGAATTATACTCTATCCTACCGATACAGTCTGGGGAATCGGTTGCGATGCCCGAAATGCAGAAGCCGTGGATAAGATCTTCAGACTCAAACAAAGATCCGATAGCAAATCCATGTTAGTGCTCGTTGGTTCGGAAGGAATGTTGCAACGAACAGTAAAGGATATTCCTGACGTTGCATGGCAACTTATAGATGTGGCGGTAAATCCGATGACTATAATATATGATAATCCAATCGGGGTAGCCGATAATCTCAAAGCGGATGATGGCAGTCTCGGCATACGCATAACAGCGGAAAAATTCAGTCGAAGTCTATGTGAAAGGCTTAAAGGACCGATAGTGTCAACTTCCGCCAACATCAGCGGAAAGCCTACACCGAAAACCTTCTCGGAAATATCATCTGATATTAAGAACGGAGTTGACTATGTGTGTAAATTCAGGCAAAAGGATAAATCATCTTCCAAACCAAGCAATATCATAAAGGTGACCAAGGGTAATATTATTAAAGTGATCAGATGATAGGGAAAATGGCATCGGCGAATTTAGAGCGATGGAAGCTCGTGTTGACGGATTGGATAACCGCCAACATCGCTTTCGTTTTCTTTAATATTCTAAGATTCCTGGATCAGAGAGGCCCTGCTTCCTCAATTGATGCGGTATTGCAATATCTGACACAGACAAAAATTTGTTTCGAACAGATTATTTTTCCTATCATATTGCTTGCGATATATTGGTTTTCCGGTTTTTATAACAATCCTTTCGGAAAATCAAGATTTGGAGAATTTCTTAATACAGCTATAATTTCAGCGATCAATACGATAATTCTTCATTTGGCTTTACTCACCAACGACCAGATGAATGATATTTCAGAGAATCTTATTCAGATAGTCATAATCTTTTTCATCTTCTTTTCATTGACATTTTTAGGAAGACTGATAGTCATCAACACTCAGATTCGCCATTTCAAAAAACGGGAATGGATGTATTCTGCTGTGATAATCGGAAATTCAATCAAAGCTCGCGCTCTTGCTAAAAAAATGATCGACAGTAAGGTAGTAATCAGTCATTCAATTGAAGGCTACTTTAAAATTCCGGGTGAGACCGATTCGGGAAATGCCGCATATGATTTGGACCAAATTTTTGAATTTTGCCATGAAAAAAAAATTGACCAAATTATTCTCGCGCCTCAAAAGACAGACGAAGAGACAATTCTCAACCTTGTCTACAAGCTTTTTCCGATAGGCATACCGATTAAGCTCACTCCGGACACTCTCAACTTTATGACATCATCCATCAAACTAAAAGATATCTACGGTTATCCATTGGTCGATCTTACTCATTCAAGCATGTCGGAATCTGAAAAGAATATTAAGCGTTGTTTTGATGTTTTGTTGAGTGGCTTGACACTTTTTATATTAAGTCCTCTTTATTTGATATTGGCAATGTGGGTAAAAAAGGATTCCAAAGGACCCGTGTTTTACCGTCAAGAACGGATCGGTCTCAAAGAAAATCCCTTCAACATCATAAAATTCCGCACTATGAGTGTGGATGCGGAAAAGGAAGGACCTCAACTCAGCAGCGATGACGATCCAAGAGTGACAAAATCCGGAAAAATAATGCGCAAATATCGTCTTGACGAGCTTCCGCAATTCTGGAATGTGTTAAAAGGGGAAATGAGTCTTGTCGGGCCTCGCCCGGAACGCGAATATTTTATAAAAAAAATTATAAGGAAGGCTCCATTTTATACTTTGCTGTATCAAACACGTCCCGGAATCACTTCATGGGGAATGGTGCAATATGGATACGCCTCTGATATAGATGAAATGATCGAACGATCTAAATATGACCTACTGTATATCTCCAATATGTCTATTCTCGTAGATCTGAAGATTATGCTCTATACGATCCTGACAATTCTTGAAGGAAAAGGGAAGTAGATAGAAGCAGTGAGTAGTAAGTTGTGGGTAATCCGGGTAAAAGTCTTTAATATTTAATCTTTATTATTTTTCCATTGGCATATAAGGAAACACATAATCGATTCACGGAATGGTGGTCAGAAGTGGTGCAATGGCGCGAACGTCACATCAAAGAGAAGAATTTTGTTATAATTCTTGCTCTATTTGTTGGTGTGATATGTGGATTTGCGGCTCAACTCCTGAAATTTTTAATTCACACCATTGCCCATTTCCTCACGCGTCACTTCAGCGAGACTACAGGAAACTGGCTCAATCTCGTATACCCGATGGTAGGTATAATAATAGTGACGATATTTATTCAATATGTAGTCAAAGACAATGTGAGTCATGGAGTGACTAAAGTGTTGTATGCAATTTCCCGACGAAAGTCGAGATTGAAGAAAAAGCATTGTTACGCTTCACTCGTAGGGTCAGCCATAACAATCGGATTCGGAGGATCTGTCGGAGCCGAAGGTCCAATAGTCTACACTGGGGCTGCGATAGGTTCCAATGTGGGCCAGGCATTCCGTCTATCCCCTCGCATACTTATGCTTCTGGTGGGATGCGGAGCAGCAGCAGGTATCGCCGGCATCTTTCGCGCTCCGATTGCAGGAATGCTATTCACACTTGAAGTGCTGATGATAGATCTCACGGGGACCACCGTCATGCCACTCCTGATATCTTCTATATCCGGAGCCACAGTAGCGTATATTCTTGAAGGATATGGAGCAGAATTCTTTTTTTCACAAAATGAGCCATATTTCACCAATAGAATTCCTTGGACAATCATGCTCGGGATATTGTGCGGTTTCATAAGCCTTTACTTCACGCGGGCCATGTTTATGCTCGAGAAATGGTTTGGAGGGTTTAAGAGCCGTTGGATTAAAATATCAATAGGAGGCATAATCCTGGCCGGATTGATCTTTGTCTTTCCTCCCCTATATGGTGAAGGATACGAAGCGATCAATACACTGCTGGAGGGCAACACACAAGGAATACTTGACGGAACAATATTTTATGGCGACCGCATAAATCCCTGGTCGATAAGTTTATTTGTGGGTTGCTTGATTCTGACAAAAGTATTCGCCACCACTGCTACAAATGCCGCCGGCGGAGTAGGCGGCACTTTTGCCCCGTCACTGTTTGTCGGGGCGATGACAGGATTCCTATTTGCATATGTATTCAATCTTATGGACTTTGGAATTACTTTAAGTCAAAAAAACTTCTCGCTGATGGGTATGGCCGGAGTGATGTCCGGAGTGATGCATGCTCCACTAATGGCAATCTTCTTAACAGCAGAAATGACCGGTGGCTATAATCTGTTTCTCCCACTTCTCATTGTTTCCTGTCTGTCTTATATGACAATAAAGGCTTTCGAACCTTACAGTATCTATACAATGCGACTGGCTGAGAAAGGAGATCTTATCACACATGAGAAAGATCGGACAGTCCTTACCTTATTAAAGATCGACAGCGTAATAGAAAAAGACTTCATAGAAGTACATCCTGAGATGAGCTTGAAGCAGATGGTGGAAGTGATATCTCAGTGCAATCGTAATCTATATCCGGTCACAGATTCTGAAGGGCAGCTCAAAGGAATAGTGCTTCTTGATGATATCCGCAATATCATGTTCCGGCCTGACCTTTATCGAAAGATGCATGTCAGCCGATTTATGGCTATGCCTCCTGCCAGAATTGAAATTTCTGACAGCATGGACAAAGTGATGAATACTTTTGATAAGACCGGTGCGTGGAATTTGCCTGTTGTAGACAATGGGAAATACGTCGGGTTTGTATCAAAATCAAAAATCTTCAATTCATACCGTAGGGTTTTGAAACATTATTCCGACGATTGACAAGAAAACTCATGATTTATCATCGAAGTTGTTTAAACTTATTTTTTTATTAATATTTCGTCAGGTTTTCGAGCAGATT
>CAMWJD010000030.1 GCA_947174515.1 uncultured Porphyromonadaceae bacterium | reverse complement strand
TTTAACACTTCATTGGATTTTTTATTATTCGTAAATAAGTTTAAACAACTTCAATTGGTGAGTAATGAGGAGGATCAGTCCTCATTACCCTGATAAGTGAGAGAAATCGGATGTCAGGGGAGTGGTTTGATACCTTCCCACCTTACGTCCCAAGTGCCATCCTTGGGAAATCCGGGATTCTCAATTTCACAACCGTCCCAACCGGCAGTCATAAGAGCGACAGCCGTAAGCAGACCACCGTTTCCGGGTAGATAGCAGCGCAGACGATTATCCTGGAAGTTATGTCCGTTAGGCAGATATGTGTTGGTACGCTTGTCCATCAAAAGTGCATTGATGGCTTTTTCAGGTTCACCTACTCGAACGGCACACATTGCTGTAGTAGGATAGTCCCAACCCCATGTCTTGTCCCAATTCCAGTTGTCATAGACCCAATCGAAAGTATTATTAAGAATCTTTGGGTCGGCAAGTGGAGAAGCCGGAAGAATTCCGAGCGAGCCAAGCACCGCCATATGGTCGGAAGTAAACCGGATATCTTCATAAGTCTGAGGAGCAGTCTCAGCCGCTAAATATAGAGAGTCTTTAGCTGCAAGATGCGAAAGTTCCCGGGTTATCTTGTCCCATTCAGGCTTTCTTTCAAGTCCCATTCTTTCACGCCATTTTTGAGCTGTGTTAAGACCAAAGTGCCAATATGACAACTCAAATGGTGGATTGATAGTTTCAGATGCTTTTAAAGTCTCCTGTGCCGGGATAATTCCTTTGAGAATATATCTACCGTTTTCTTCATCTCTATCTACGAAAGAAGCCATGAATTCAGCTGTTTTGTCAATAAGCGGATAATATTTATTTAAAACAGCAGTATCAGGATTAGCCCTGTATAGAAGTTCGGCAAGATAGATGAGATGTGGTTGCTGCCAAATGAGGAAAGAGCCTACGCTTGATGGCGCCTCTATCGATGACGGATCAGTCATCTTCATCCACCTTACACCCTCGAATCCTTGACGCTTGGCAATAGAGGATGCATTGGCTTCAGCTTTTTCATACCAAGGCAACGTGCGTGCCAAAAGGTCTTCATGGCCATAAAGAGCGAACTGAGCCTGGTGCCACCAAATCATTTCAAGGTGGTATTTACCAAACCATGAATTGTAGGTCAGGCCGGTTTCCTGCGGAGGAGTATTGCCGGCGCAATTAGTAGCCAGGAGATACTGTGAAAGCACCACTCGTCTTTCCAGCTCTTTTGCTCTTGGATCAGTGCAATGGCTGAAATCGACCACTCCACCTTCTTTCCAGAATTTTTGCCAATACGCGCTTGCATCAGCAAACACCTTTTTGGAATCTATGTTAGTCCCGTCGCTCTTTTGTTCGGTAAATTGAGCTGTCACGCTCCATTTATCAGCATCAGGAGTTATAATGAAAGTATGACCTTCACCCTTTTCAATTTCATTCTTACCTTCCCAATTTAACGTTATATAGTAAGCGGTGGAGTCGATAGAATGTTTCACAATCGCCTTACCGGGTTGTGAGAAAACAATTTCAGACTGGTGAAGAGAATCTGCGGTCCAGTTACAAGCATCATCACTATGTTTTCCGGTAGGATAGGGCAGACGAAGAGCCAGTGCGTGTCGTCCTTCATCATTGATCTCAGCCGCTACAAGATCAGCATCAGGATCAACAGATGTTTTGACGATTGCCTTTTTACCGGCCACAGTAAATTTTGAATCAATCACACCATTCCACATATCGAGAGTCTGATCAATATCCGATATGGAATCGATATCAAGATTATGGAATCCGAGAGCACCCAGATGGAGACGATGAGGATTTATGCGAAAATAATTTGCAGCATCTTTATTTCTTCCGTCCTCCTTGAACTGAACGGAATATAGTTCGGTACGGCCGCGACCAAAATCATACTCCTTAAGGGTTTCTTCAAATTTGTAGTCTTCAGTGTTAGGGAAGCTGTGCCATCCCCAATCACTCATAGTTCCAAGAGGCACACCTTTAGAATAGACCTCCGGGAAAGTCTGAAGTCCTGTGATGTCTGCAGTGAAAGCAAAACGTCCATTGCCCACTGTGAGCGAAGCCATAGTGTCGACAGCCGTAATATGAGGATTGTTTCTGGTGACAAGTGCAAGCCTGTCGATTTTTTCACTATTACTGCCACATCCGGACATGATTGCCGTCGCGACGATCAAACTCGTCGCGACGGTAGCCATAGATGTATTAGAGCAGATTGAACTGCAAGAAAATTTCATTTTACTTATTTTTTCAGATTGTCATATTCAAGACTTGCGAGAATAAACGGACCGATACCTTTTGCATCATTGTCACGAATAGGTTCGCTCAGATAATATTCGAATGTACCGTTACGACGCTGGCTGCTTCCACCGCCGAGACCGGCAACAGCACAGCAATTAGTAAGCGAAATTGTGCCATCTTCATTCTCTTTGATGAAAGTGTCGATCATTCCTTCATAACCTTTCTTGGCAGGTGCAAGATATGATTCGTCAAGGAGTCCGAGACGAACAGCGCGGAGTAAGTTGTACACAAACATCGCGGAAGCCGTAGCCTCAAGATAGTTACCCTGACGGTTTGGAGAATCCATCACCTGATACCATACGCCTGTGGTTGGATCCTGATATTTAACAATACCATCGGCAACGCTTTTAAGAAGGGCGATCATTTCAGGGCGTTTAGGATGATCGGCAGGCATCTTTTCAAGAGCGTCGGTAATAGCCCATACATACCATCCCATGGCGCGTCCCCAAGCATGTTCAGATTGACCTGTCTTCTTATTAGCCCAGAATTGCTTTTTCTTTTCATCCCATGCATGGCGATAAAGGCCGGTGGCCGGATCGTAGGTTTTCTTACCTACAGTCAGGAACTGATTGGCGATGTCGTCCCAAAGTTTTGGATCGGAGTCAAGGAATCGGTTGACATATTCAGCATAGAAAGGCTGGCCCATATACAGACCGTCAAGCCATGCTTGCCAAGGATATATCTGCTTGTGCCAGAAATTCTTTGACTTGGTTCTGGGATGAGAAAGAAGTTGATCGTAGATATTATCAGCGGCCTTCTTATACTTTTCATCGCCTGTGATGTCATATGCCTGAAGGATTTCAATACCACCTTTCACATTGTCGATATTGTATGATTCTTTCTTGAAAGCCTTGATGGTGCCGTCAGGATTTACGAAGAAATCTGTATAATTAAGAAAATAATCAAGCATTTCCTTATCTTCGTATGCGCGCGCAGCTGCCAAAATACCTTCGAGTTCCACAGCAGCAGCATAGCTCCATTTCACACCCGTCACATCAAGAGTCTCGCTCTTTGGATTGCGAATCATCTCCGATTTAGCCATCTGATAAGCGAGAGATTTGCCGTAAAGACATTCCACGCCGTTGATCTTGAGATTGTCAAAGACAACGTCCTTGACTTCACCTGTGATATTATTGCCGGCTTCCACACCATTGAAATTACAGTCTTTCACTTCAATATCGTAGACATTGCACTTATCCTTCAGACCGACAATCATCACGCCATATTTACTCTTGTTGCAATTTACGTTTTCAAGATATACGTTTCTTACAGTTGGAGGATAAGCGCGTTTGCAATTCTCTTTCGGCTCATAGTCAAGATTGATCTTGAGAACAGCCTCACGGCATTGACCAACTTCAACATTACGCACATATATATCTTCAATCAGGCCACCGCGACAGGTGTTGGTCTTGATTCGGATCACGCGGTCAAGATCAGGACTGTCCATTTTGCAGTTTTCTACAAAGAGAGTCTTATAACCGCCTGAAATCTCGCTGCCGACCACAACACCGCCATGACCATTTTTCATGTAGCAATTACGCACTATGATGTTTTCACTTGGGATATTTCTTGTAAGGCCATCGCGATTTCTACCGCTCTTGATAGCTATGCAATCGTCGCCGGTATCAAAATAGCAATTCTCGATAAGAACGTCTTTACAAGATTCGGGATCGCAACCATCACCATTAGGACCGTCATTCTGAACATGGACACCACGCACTGTGACGTTTTGGCAAAGCAGCGGATGCATCACCCAGAAAGCAGACCGGAGCATAGTGACATCTTCGATGAGGACATTCTTGCATTCCACAGGATTCACAAGCTGCGGACGCATGCCCCAGTTAGAACCGAGACGACGCTCTTCAAGTTTTACGCCATTTTCGTTCCATTCTTGAAGTATGACACGCCCGGTGCGTTGAGACTCAATACCGGGTTTCCACCCCCATCTTTCGTTGCCAACCATAGCCCACCAGTTTTCGCGGCTTGCACCGCCATCAATAGTGCCTTTGCCTGTGATGGCAATATTCTCTTGCTTATAGGCATAGATCATCGGCGACCAGTTCCAACATTCCATACCTTCCCAAGAAGTCTTCACAAGAGGATAATACTGATGTGTATCGTCTGTAAAGAGTAGGGTAGCCCCTTCTTCAAGATAGAGATTTACATTGCTCATGAGCTTAACCGGACCGGTAAGCCATGTGCCGGCAGGCACAATTACTCTTCCGCCTCCTTCAGCGCTACATTTAGCAATAGTAGAATTGATGATGTCTGTATAAAGGACATCGCCATTCTTATCTTTCTTGAGATTTTTCTTACTTTTGCTCTTTTTTGTCGTTAATGGCACAACATAGTCCTTGTCACGGAAAGTAGGAGCCTTTATGCGTGACTCAACTTGTGGATAGACGTCGGCCCATGCTTTTTGCGCTCTTTCCACAATGCCTTCAGCCATTGCGGAACTGATGCCAATAAGCAGAGCAGACAGTGAAACTAATAATTTTTTCATAAATGTTAGAGTTTATCGTATTCGTTTTCTTCAGGCAGGTTTTGTCTTTCCGCATTTGGGTTAAAAACCTTGCCGTTCATCTTCACATCATTGAATTTAACTTCCGGATAAGCAACGACTGTAATAGAAGGGTCCTTTGCTTGAACCTTGACATTATCAAATTGAATGTTGGACACCTGATCATCCGGATTTCCTTGAATGTGGCAAAGAGTGTTGCAATTCACATCCACATTCTCAATCTTGATGTTTCGGACAATGCCGTATGGCTGCTCGTTGCTTCCTTCAAGGGTGAAGAATTGCTTCCAAGGCTTCATATCCATGACGGTGCCGCAAGTTCCGGTGATGTTTTCAATGGTTACATTTTCATATATCTGATAAGTATCCGGGCGCATCTTCAAGCGAAGAACAGCGGCGTTAATATCAACCTTGCAGTTTCTTACAACTACGTTTTTAGCATGAACACATTCGCTGCCAAGAGTCAGGACTCCATGAAGATTTCGTCCAAATTCGCAATTTTCCACGAGTATATCCTCACAAATTCCGTTGTCCATAGTGCGGTTGGCATACACACCTTTACCACCTTTCAGGCAAACACCATCATCATCGCAGTTCAAATAGCAATTACGCACCACAACCCGACGGCAAGCATCCAGGTCGAGTGCATCACTGCTTGGAGCCCTTACTTCACCACGAGGAGCTGTGATTCGGCAATTTTCAATCACAACATCGTCACACATATAAAGGTGAGTGGTCCAGAAAGGAGAATTCTGAAGGTTTACACCTGAAATTTTCAAATCATTGCAACCCCAAAGAAACACGAGTCTCGGACGGTGAGCTTCAAGATTTGTCCACTTTCTCTTTGCAGCCACTGCGCGGTCTCTATTATTCCAGAAGTCCATCCAATAATTGTAGCCGTTTCCGTCGATAGTGCCTTCACCTGTGATTTCAAATCCTTTTACGAAATAAGCGTTGATAAGAGCCGCGTAGTAGTATATGCTCTTACCTTCCATACGTGAAGGAATGAGGGGAAAGTTGTTAATATCGTCAGAACCCTTTATTTTGGCACCTTTTTCAAGATGCAACCGAGTGCCGGGCTTGAAGAACAGGGCACCTGTCAGGTAAGTTCCGGCAGGGAAAATGATCTGTCCACCTCCATTCGCCTCAGCGATGTCAATGATATTCTGTATGGCTTCTGTCTGCAGTTTTGTACTGTCATTGGCATATACAGCGAGGTCAGTGACAACATATTTCATCTCACGGGCTTTGTCTTGTGGGATTACATAGGGAGCCAGTTCCGGTACTCTCTTGGCGAGAGAGTCAGCTGCAAGACGAGCAAGAACAGTAGCGCCGTAAATATTAAGATGAGTGTTGTCTATCTTCCCTTTAGGACAGAATTTATACTTTCCTTCAGGAATCCACATGTAAAGAGCCTTTGACTTCTCAGTGCCAAGATACTGCACAAGATTGTGAGTTGAAGCATTGAAATCAATGAAAGTAACTTTCTGTTTTTTAGCTACATTTCGTGGGCTTAAAAGATAATCTCCATGTGTATCGACCAAAATTTTGCCTTCAGCTTTAGGATCTACATTTGTGGGTCCTGCTTCGTGGTCGCTGACATCTTTGGTATTATCAATTTTTTCAGATGGGAAATTACGGCGAACTATAGAATTCATCAAGATAGGAGTCGCACCGTTCTTTTTGACATCCTTCACCATCTTAGTAAGATTAGCATCAAAAGAAGAGCCCGGCGCGGAATATCTTTCCTGGCTCTTGATTTTTTCATCGTTGTGTCCGAATTGAATTATGACATAGTCACCTTTCTTCACGCCGGCCAACATCTTGTCCCAACGGCCGCTATCGATGAAGCTTTTCGAGCTTTGGCCGTTGACAGCATGATTGCTGACTTTCACCGGACCTTGCAACATTAAAGGCAACATCTGTCCCCATCCACGTTCTTGCTTTTCGTCATCAATCGACTTATTCGCCATAGTGGAATCACCGGCCATCCAGATAGTGATGGTATCGGCCTTTTCTTGTGCGAGAGCTCGCGTTGGCAGACAGGCTGCCAGCGCGAGTAAAAATATAGATATTTTCTTCATATCAAATTTCTATATGTAAGTTATTATGCCACTTCGATTTTCTTGTATCGGGGCACAAGAAGTTTCATGATGCACCAACCTACGAGATAAGCGACACCGCAGATGCAGAACACTACGAAATATCCTGCAGGTTTTCCGGTGAAACTAAACAGAGACATCTGAGTTTCGGCAGCATAATCAAAGAGGATACCTGAGCAGAAATTAATAAGGAATGAACCGCAACCACCTGCCATACCTCCGATACCGATGATAGTCGCAATAGTGCTCTTCGGGAACATATCGCCTACAACAGAATAGATGTTGGCACTCCAAGACTGATGAGCTGCGCCTGCGATACCTATAATAATAATCGGCATCCACTGAGAAACTGAGCTAAGAGGCTGAGCGAGAAGCGCGAGGAGTGGGAATAGAGCGAATATGAACATGGCTTTCATGCGGGCAGCATAAGGATTTACAGTTATTCCTTTTTTTGCGGCGTTGTCAATGAAAATAGATGGAAGTTTACCACCATATATAGAAAGCATTGTGATGAGGTAAAGCACAAAGATCATCAACATACCCACGCCTGATGAAGTAGAAAGATGGAATACATCGGTGATATATGCCGGAGTCCAGAAAAGGAAGAACCACCAGACACCATCAGTCAGGAATTTACCAAAGAAAACAGCCCAAGTCTGCGGATACTTGAAACACTGCCAGAATGGGATTGTAGCAGTTTCAGAATCTTCAATTTCAGCTTTTTCACGAGCGGATTCGTCAGGATTGGTGTTATCTTGCTCAATGTAAGCGAGTTCAGCTTCATTAACGCGTGGATTCTGAGCCGGTTCCTTATAAAAAAATACCCAAAATCCCATCCAGATGAAGCCAAGGGCACCGATTACAATGAAAGCCATTTCCCAACCGTTGCCCCAGCCTATGTTCTGGAAGAACTTGGCAAGAGGGCCGATGCTGAAAGGAGCGATAAGAGCGCCTACGGCAGATCCTGCATTAAATATGGAAGTTGCATAAGCGCGGTCACGTTTCGGGAAGTATTCGGCAGTCACTTTGATGGCAGCGGGGAAGTTGCCGGCCTCACCAAGTGCCAGTACAGTACGGGCAGCGAGAAAAAACCATACCGAAACAGTAGCGATCAATACAGCCACATCTCCGGAAGCTTCCACAAGCGCATGAGCGCTTTTCATGTCCAGACCCTTGAAAATATTTAGAAAACTTTCTGTGCCTAAACCGCAGAGTGCATGAGCACATGCACCGGCAGACCACACACCGATAGCCCAAAGATAACCTTTCTTCGTTCCCATCCAGTCAATAAACCGGCCGGCGATAAGGTTTGCGATCGCATATACGATTGAGAACACAGCCGTAATCAGGCCATAGTTAGCATCAGTCCAGTGAAATTCCGGAGAAATGAATTCCTTCCAAGTCAAAGAGAGCACCTGACGGTCCATGTAGTTGACCGTGGTTGCAAGGAAAAGCAGCAGGCAGATTGTCCAACGGAAATTGGTCATCTTTTGGTTAGCTGCAGCCAAAGGAGTCGTATTTGCCATAATCAGAACTGGAAGTAGTTTTTAGCGTTGTTATAGCAAATATCCTCGATCATTTGATTCACACGCTTTTCTTCATACCCGGTATACGGTATCTCTCCATTTTCAATGTCAGTTCCGACAAGGTTGCAGAGAGTGCGGCGGAAATATTCATGACGTGGATATGACAGGAAAGATCGGCTGTCGGTCAACATGCCGACAAAGCGGCTGAGCAGGCCAAGGAGGGAGAGAGCGTTCATTTGCTTCTGCATGCCGTCTTTCTGATCCAGGAACCACCAGCCTGAACCAAGCTGAATCTTACCTGCGACGCTGCCATCCTGGAAGTTGCCGAGCATTGTAGCCATAACTTCATTAGCGCATGGATTCAAATTGTAGAGAATAGTCTTTGCAAGTTTACCGTTGCTGTTGAGTTTGTCAAGATATTTAGCACATTTCTTGGCAGTGTTGAATTCGCCGATAGAGTCAAAACCGGTGTCAGGACCAAGAAGTTTGAACATCTTTGAATTGTTGTCTCGGATAGCACCATAATGGAACTGCTGGGTCCATCCGCTCTCATAGTCCATTTCACCGAATACAATCATCATCGCGCTCTTGAACTTATCCACTTCTTCCTTAGAAAGTTCACCGCCATTCATGACTTTAGCGAAGATAGCGTCAATTTCCGGTTGAGTGTAATCTTCAGCATAGAATTCCTCGATACCGTGGTCTGACAGACGGCATCCCATTTCTTCAAAGAAATCATGACGTTTCTGGAGAGCGTCGACGAGATCATTGAAAGTGCGAATTTCCATACCGGCAGCCTCGCCCAATTTTGCGATATACTCGCGATACTCAGCCGGTTTGTCGACAGCCATAGCCTTGTCCGGACGCCATGTAGGGAGCATCTTGATTTCAAAACCGGAGTCTTTGACTTGTTTGTGATATTCGAGTGAGTCTGCCGGATCATCGGTAGTGCACACTGTTTCAACATTATAACGTCTCATAAGGCCACGCGCTGTCATGTTTGGATCATTGCGGAGCTTATCGTTGCACTCGTCAAAAATTTCCTTAGCAGTCTCAGGATTCAGAAGTTTATCGATACCGAAAGCGGTCTTGAGTTCAAGATGAGTCCAATGATAAAGGGGATTTCTGAAAGTATAAGGAACTGTCTCCGCCCATTTTTGGAATTTTTCCCAGTCAGAAGTGTCCTTACCGGTGCAGAAGCGTTCATCTACACCATTACTGCGCATAGCGCGCCATTTATAGTGGTCACCACCCAGCCAAAGCTCAGTGATAGAAGAAAATTTGTGGTCGTCAGCCACCATTTTAGGAATCAGATGGCAGTGATAGTCGATGATAGGCATTTTAGCCGCATGCTCGTGATAGAGCTTCTGCGCAGTCTCTGTCTGCAGCAGAAAGTTTTCGTCCATGAATGGTTTCATATATTATGAATTATAAAATATTTGATATTAAATATTAAATAGGGAATTAGAGAGTCACGCCATTTTTAAAGATCGCGATCTCGTGGATACCGGCTTTTTCAGAATGGACTTTCTTGCCACTTGCAACATCAAGGACAAACTCACTGAAATCTTTTGCCACTTGCTTCATGTCGGCATCCTCCACGAGCACGCCGGCATTGAAATCAATCCAATCAGGTTTCCGACGTGCCAGATTGCTGTTTGTTGAGATTTTAGCTGTAGGAACGAAAGTGCCAAATGGAGTTCCTCGACCGGTCGTGAACAGAACGATCTGGCAACCAGCAGCTGCCAAAGCTGTTGATGCCACAAGGTCATTGCCGGGCGCAGAGAGTAGATTAAGGCCGGTATTATGGATCCTCTCTCCATAAGAGAGGACACCCTTCACTTCACTCTTGCCGCTCTTTTGAGTGCAACCAAGGGCCTTTTCCTCAAGAGTGGAGATGCCGCCCGCTTTATTACCCGGCGAAGGATTTTCTCCTACCGGTTCTCCATGGCTAAGGAAATACTCCTTGAAATCATTGATAAGTGAAATCGTCTGTCCGAGCAGATTATCATCTGCGCATCTTTGCATAAGAATTGTCTCGGCACCAAACATCTCTGGAACCTCAGTCAGTACTGTAGTCCCACCTTGGCAATCGCAAAGAAAATCCGAGAACTCACCAAGCAACGGATTTGCAGTGATGCCGGAGAAACCGTCGCTTCCACCACATTTCAGACCAATCCTGAGTTTTGAAGCCGGAAGGGTAGTGCGTTTATCCTGTTTGGCTTTTTCATAAAGTTCGCGCAGGATATTGACACCATATTCCACTTCGTCACCTTCCACCTCCTGGCAGACCATAAACTTAACACGGTCTTTGTTGTAGTCGCCACAAAATTTCTCAAAAACAGCAGGCTGATTATTTTCACAACCAAGACCAACCACGAGTATTCCACCGGCATTAGGATGAAGCACCATATCACGGAGAATCTTTTTAGTATTTTCATGGTCGTCGCCGAGTTGAGAGCATCCGTAATTATGAGGGAATGAGAAAATGCCATCCACGCCTTCAGCTCCGGTCTCTTCATTCAGACGATCCACAATCTGCTTGGCAATGCCGTTGACGCATCCGACCGTAGGAATCACCCATATTTCGTTTCTGACGCCGGCTTGGCCATCAGAGCGAAGAAAGCCTTCAAAAGTACGTTCGCCGCCTTCGCAATGGCATTTTTCAACTGCCTTTCGTTTTATGTCGGAATAATCAAGCTGACCTGCCAGATTAGTCTTGATGTCATGATCATCAAGAAATGAACCTAAGGCGATGTCATGCCTTGCATGGCCAATCGGGAAACCATATTTAATGATGTTTTCCCCTTCCTTAATGTCTTTTAAAGAAAATTTATGGCCGGCAGGGATGTCAGATTTAAGGGTAAAAGTAACCCCGTCTATATTTACCTCATTACCCTTCTGCAATGCGGATATCGCTACAGCCACATTGTCGGAAGGGTTTATTTTAATGTAATCTTTCATGAATATGGTTAATGAAAAACGCTACCCGGTCGGCAGAAATCCGGCCGGGTATATGATGAATGGATTTAAAGAATGCTCTCTACAGTGGCGAGCATACCCTTGTTTTGAATACTATCGAGATATTCTACAACAAGATCGGTAAGTCCCGGAATCTCATTAAGATTTCCATGTTCCTTCCAAATGAGGTCATCGGCAGCTAAGACACCTTCCGCTACTTTACGAGTGTCGCCGGTGGCCCAGAGTTCAGTCAGGAGATCCATGATCTTCTGGTCGTCCTTAGGTTGGATAACGGCTCCATCCTCACGTTTGCCACCTTTATAATATGTGATAATGGCTGCGAGACCGAGAACGAGGCCCTTGGGAAGTTCACCTTTACGCTCCAGATAAGTTTTAACGCCTGGAAGATCACGAGTCTGATATTTCGGGAAAGAGTTGAGCATGATAGATGTCACCTGATGATCGACAAAAGGATTGTTAAATCTTTCAAGCACACTTTCACCATAAGCCTTGAGCTCTTCCATCGGGAGGTTGAGAGTCTGCATAAGTTCATCAAACTGCACCTTATGGATGTATTTGCCGATGACAGGATGATTGCAGGCATCGCGCACGATGTCAACACCGCTAAGATAGCTGACAGGGGAGAGCACAGTGTGAGGGCCATTGAGGAGCGTCACCTTTCTCTCGTGGTATGGAGCCTCGGAGTCAGTGATGATCACATTAAGACCGGCCTTTTCAGCAGGGAATTCAGCACGAAGTTCCTCGATGCTCATGTTTTCAGGGCGTTCGATCACCCATACATGGAATGCTTCTCCTTGCACAACAACATTGTCCTTATAACCGAGTTTTTCCTGGATATTGGCTATTTCCTTTCTTGGGAATCCGGGAACGATACGGTCGACGAGAGTAGCGCAAACGTAGTTGTAAGTATTAAACCAGTTTTTAAAACCTTCATAGTCCTCGCCAAGCTGATCTTTCCAAAGGTCGATGTAGTCGTTGATAAACTTCTTCAGGTGATGACCATTCTCAAAAATCAGCTCACAAGGCATGATGATAAGACCTTTCTTCGGATCGCCATTGAAAGCCTTATAGCGAGTATAGAGTATCTGTGTCAGTTTTGCCGGATAAGAAGCCGGAGGAGCATCATTTAGCTTACATTCCGGATCAAACGCGATGCCGGCCTCAGTGGTGTTTGAGATTACAAATCTTATTTCAGGTTGCACTGCCAGACCAAGCACTGCGTCATGCTGTCCCCAAGGATTAAGGCCTCTGCTTATTACGTCGACTCTTTTAAAAGAATTGACAATCTCGCCATTAAGACGGCCTTGAAGGTTGACATTGTACATATAGTCTTGAGCAGACAGGAGCTTCATGGCGAAGTCATCAGGAGTACCTTGCAGAACGACTACTGAAGAATTGAAATCAGTGGTTTCATTCATATTCTTTACGATCCAGTCTACAAAAGCGCGAAGGAAGTTACCCTCACCAAACTGGATAATTCTCTCAGGAGCCGTAGCCTTAGGTGCGGTCAGTTTGTTAAGAACTTTCATGTGTTTAGATTTATTCTTTATTTTAGTTGATTTCTAAAATGCAAAAATAACAAATCTTTCCAATATATGCAAATTAAAATCAACTTTCGTTTGCCAAAGTTGATTTTAAAAGATTCCAAGAGCCCATATCAAGATTTATGGGATGGACTCTTGAATGGTTAAGGATATAGATACGGAGTAAAAACCGGAAACTTTTAGATGGTAAAAGAAAGGATCACACGCTGATAAAAGTTGAAATGAGAAGGGGCTACGTTGAAGTCGAGAGAAGCCTTCAGCGACATGAATTTACGTTTTAAGAAAATCACTGAAGCGGAAGTTCGGTTGTAGAGCGATGCTGCATAGTATGGTTCTCCTTGATTTAGGATATGGGAAAAGTCACCATAGAAAGGGAAGAGCTTGCCACCCGCATAGAAAGTGTTTTGAAGTTCAAGAAATTTCCATCTTATGTCAAAGTCTATCCAGGCCCCGGCGGGCGTTTTCCACACCATGTCGCTTCTGTCTCTTGTAAAACTCCCGAGCGCCCCTATTCTCAGAGAGCATGAATCAAGGCGAGTAGCGAAGCATTTTGCAAAATCTACCCCTAAGTATGGATTATATACTAAATCATCGACCACATTCTGATCGCCGGCTCCCGATTGGTCTAATGCAAGATGATTGAGCATCACGAGTCCTCCCCAAAGGAATTTTCCACCGGCATAATATCGCTCTCCGCTTGCTATGATATTAAAAGCCTCCCTTTGAGTCTTAGTCTGCAGGCCACGCCAATCTACGAAACCCTGCACATACCCTTTTTCGTTGCGGTATGCCACCATAGCGCCACGGATGTTTCTCTGAGAGTATTTCACTGAATCATTCCATATATAGTTTGGCATTTCAGCATAAAGCAGTTCCCTGCCAAACATTCCTATTGCAAACCTCAAACCCTTCACCTGATATCTGTAATATAGAGTAGGCGACAGGCGATATCCCTCCCATTGGCATCCGATAGGTTGGGTCCAGACCACTCCGCCGGCAATACGGTGATGGTCATCATAAAGGCTGATTCCTATTTCAGGTGCAAGTTGAGTCTGAAAGAATGTTTTTGCATCCGCATAATCCGTATCCCCTTCGCGATTGTCAAATACAGCCGACATATCGACGCTCCAATACAGATCCGGTTTTTGAGCAAAAAGGGCAGTCAGTGAATACAGTGCTAAAAATACGGTTACAAAAAATTTTTTCATATTCATGACATCAGCGATAAGCGGGATATAGCCGAGAAACTATGGATGTGAAATATCTGACAATCAAGAGGGATATATAACCAAAAAAGCTACCGAATGTCGCACCGCACAAAAGGTCGGTAGGATAGTGAACGCCGACATAAAGTCTGGAAAGGCTCACGACAACAGCCCATGAAAAAATCATTAATGTGAATTTTCTTGATTTCATCACACAAGACAGGAGAGTAGCCAGGGCAAAAGTATTTGCGGCATGGCAAGAAGGCCAGCTGTAGCCACCCGGCTGATTCCCTTTCACAAGAGTAATGGCGCTAAAAATCGGATTATCCGGGTTGCAGGGACGCAGACGCCCTATATAAGGACGGATGACGTGAGCGCAAATCTGGTCGGTCATCGTGATTGCAATCACTACGGCAATCAGAGCCAACACCCCTTTTTGTGGTCCTACTTTTTTAAAGAGCAAGTCAATGAGAAGCAAATAGAACGGAATCCATATCCATTTGCCGGTGATAAGATCCATTAATTCGTCTAAAAACGGAGTATGATATCCGTTGAAAAACAATAGGATCTGTTGGTCAAAGTAAGAAATTATATCCATCAATTGTAAGTTAGAAAAGAATTTATTGTTTTATGAGATGGGCTCTAAGATCTGATCAAAGATCAGAAGTGAGAGGTGCCGTCGAAGCAGTGAGTGCAGATGTGATCTTTAGGGAGGCCGATAGCTTCTATAAGGTTCTCAAGAGTGTTGAATTTGAGGGAGGTAAGGCCATAACGCTCGCGCATTCTCTCCACCATCTTGCAATATCGGCAGCTTCCGGTCTTTGCATATTCATCAAGGTGCGCGTTGGGATCCCCTTCAATTTCTTCGATGATTCTACGGGTGAGCAGTTCCATCTCAGATTTAGATGACGTGAAGTTTAGATAGCGGCAACCGTAGATAAGGGGAGGACAAGCGATACGCATATGAACTTCTTTGGCTCCGCAGTCGAAGAGCACTTTGACATTGTCGTTAAGCTGTGTGCCGCGCACGATCGAATCATCGCAGAAAAGAGCACGTTTCCCTTTAAGCATTGCCTCGTTTGGCACAAGTTTCATTTTTGCGATAAAAGAACGCATCGACTGGTCAGACGGAGTGAAACTTCGGGGCCAAGTGGGAGTATATTTGGAGATGCATCGTTGATACGGCGTGCCATGACCGGCAGCATAACCGAGAGCCATACCGACACCTGAATCGGGGATACCGGCCACGCAGTCAATTTCCGTCTCCAGATCCTGTTGCCCGAGAGCATAACCGGATTTAAAACGAACTTCCTCTACGTTGCGGTTTTCATAAGTGGAAGTCGGGAAGCCATAATAAACCCACATGAAAGCGCATATTTGCATTTCCTTATTAGGTTGTCGGAGTAGCTTGATGCCATCCGGCTTCAGTTCCAAAATTTCCCCGGGACCTACATCACGAAGGAGGCGGTAGTCGAGATTTGGAAATGAAGTAGACTCGCTGCTGACTGCATAGCCATCTTCCTTTTCGCCGACAACAATGGAAGTGCGTCCGAGTTTGTCGCGGGCCACAATTATTGAGTTTTCAGTCAGAATCAGCATTGAGCAAGATCCTTTCACTTTGTTATAGACATTTTCAATGCCTTCCACAAAGGTACGGCCTTGATTGATCAAGAGGGCTATCAATTCGGTTGGATTTGTAACTCCCGAACTGAGCTCAGCGAAATGCTCGCCATTGTTGATGAGCTCAGTTTCCAGCTCGTCAAGATTGTCAATCTTTGCGACAGTGACTATTGCATAGCGACCGAGATGAGAATTTATAGTGATAGGTTGAGGGTCAGTGTCACTGATGACTCCTATACCAATGTTCCCCTTATACTTGTGCAGCTCAGATTCGAATTTTGTACGGAAATATGTGCTTTCAAGCGAGTGGATGGAACGGCAAAACCGTTTTTCCTCCGGATCATATGTCACCATACCACCGCGGCGAGTACCGAGATGTGAGTTATAGTCAACGCCATAGAAAACATCGTTGACACACTTACGTTTTAAGGCTGCGCCAAAAAAACCTCCCATAAGACTTTCAAGTTTAACTTGTTACCTGTAATAAGAAAAATCAAGACATCCTGACATATCTATCGGTTGCCTTTTTACGCTGCAAAGTTAATAAAAAGTTATAATAATAACAGCAAAAACATTAAAAAATATCCTAAAAGTAGTTGCGGTTTAACAACATTATTAAATAAGTAGCTCACAGAAATTAAATGATAATATAATTCAAGCAGCTTGAAAATATCTTGATATGATAACTGCGGCTAATTTTGGCCAACCTGGCATTGTCGCTCAGTCGCTTCGCTCGCATCGCTCCTTCTTCATGAAGAAAAATCTGCTCGAAAACCTGACGAAATATTAATAAAAAAATAAGTTTAAACAACTTCTTTGAGAAAATTTCATTAAATTTGTAGTCAGATTTTTAATTTAATTAGCTACTTGACGAAATAATGAAGAAATTGATTCTTATAATAGCGGTATTCATGACTGCTTTTGGAAGTGTTGCACAGGAAAGAGTGAAAATATATGATGAAGGGATAAATCCGGATCATCAGATATCAGAGGCAATTGCCAAAGCCGGAAGTGGAGGCAAGTTCGTAATAGCCCAATTGGGAGGGAACTGGTGCAAATGGTGCATTAGGTTTGCCAGATTCATAGAGGCGGATCCTGAAATAAAGGGACTCGTAGATGATAATTTTGAGTATATACATGTCAATTATAATCCGCGCAATGAAAATGCGGCTGTAGATATGGAATCGACAAAGAAAGCTCTTCGACGTCTCGGAAATCCGATGCGTTTCGGATATCCGGTATTGGTGGTGCTCGACTCCGAAGGAAACGTGATACACACTCAAGATTCCGGTTTCCTTGAGTCAGGCGACGGCTACGATAAAGAAAAAGTGATTCGATTCTTGGAATCATGGACACCGAAAGCAGTAGAGGGAGCAAAGATAAAATGAAATTAAGAATATGAAGAAAATTATCAGCATAATGGCCTTGAGTGTCCCGATCATTATGTCGGGGCAATCTTATTTCAGACAGTTTGACCATAATTCTATGGATCGCACATCTGAAAGAGTGATGCAATATACCCCCACTTCGGGTGGATATATCTACTGCAAGAATGGCGACAATCTCTATACCCGTGCTTTGTATGGAGGAAACAGCGCTTTCCGAATCGAAACCAGCGACCGCCCCATCTTTGGCGCATTTCATGGCAAGGACAATAGAAACGTGCATTTCATAGTCACTGTCAATGGCCGAGCAATGCGCCTTGACTCAGTGGCCGAGTGCAGATCTTATTACCGAGGAGGAGAACGCAGATATGAACTTACCGACCCTAACTGGGGCAAAGGGCGCATCTCAATAATAGCGCTTGCTCCGCGTCATTATGAAGGAGGCATATGGAAGATAGAAGCGTCTGACATGCCAAAGGATTCTCAGATAATGGGAGTGTGCGTTCCAACTGTCAAAATAAAATTAAGTAGAAATGGAGATATGGGAGCGGATCCGGCCAACGTTTTTGCCCCGAATCAAGATAGTGAGCCCTTATCAACTCCGGAGATAACCATCGGTGGGAAAAGAACCACTCTATTTATAGGATATGAAGACAAAAAATTGGATACCGCTGACCAAAAGCGTCTTGCTGAAGAATTCTCAAAGGCTGAATCTCAACGGGATGATCTTGCGGCAATATTAGATATAAATACACCGGATCCATATTTCAATGTGCTTGGTCCTGTGATCGCGCATGCAGCTGACGGCACATGGGACGGTAAGACCTGGCAGCACGGAGCAATAGGATGGCGTATGCCATTAAGCGGTTGGAGAGGTGCATACAGCGGCGACTTTTTAGGCTGGCATGACAGGGCCCGCACTCATTTCAACGCATATGCAAAATCACAAGTCGACAGTGTGGCTCCTGTCTATCCTCATCCGACACAGGATCCTGACAAAAATATGGCAAGGGCAGAGAAGAAATGGGGTACGCAGATGTATAGCAACGGCTACATATGCCGTAATCCCGAACGTAACGACCAGATGCACCATTACGATATGAATCTCTGTTATATCGACGAATTGCTTTGGCATATGAAATGGACCGGTGATCTCGATTATGCCCGGACGATGTGGCCTACGCTTAAGGCTCATCTTGAATGGGAAAAGAGAAATTTTGATCCGAATGATGACGGCCTTTATGACGCTTATTGCTGCATTTGGGCAAGTGATGCCCTTTACTATAACAGCGGAGCCGTAACACATTCGTCTGCCTATAATTACAGGGCAAACAAGATAGCGGCAGAGATTGCGGAAAAGATAGGGGAAGATCCTTCGCCCTATCAGAAAGAAGCTGATAAGATCTTGAATGCACTAAACTCGACACTATGGATGGAAGATAAAGGAGTGTGGGCGGAACACCAAGATTATATGGGGCTTAAGCGTCTGCATGACCATCCGGCGCTTTGGACAGTGTATCATGCAATAGACAGCGATGTTGCCGATGACTTCATGGCATACAGCGCAACACGCTATATAGATAACAATATACCGCATATTCCTGTCACCGCACCCGGACTTGAAGAGGGATATGCCACTATTGCCACTACCGACTGGATGCCATATGCCTGGAGCATTAATAATGTGGCATTTGCAGAGGTGATGCATACAGCACTTGCATATTGGCAAGCCGGAAGAGCAAATGAGGCGGCAAGATTACTTAAGAGTTCGATGCTTGACGGAATGTTTCTCGGCATAAGTCCCGGCAATATAGGACAGATCAGCCATTATGACGCGGCAAGAGGAGAGTGCTACAGGGACTTTGCCGACCCCACTGCAATGATGGCACGTGCGGTCGTGCAAGGACTCTTTGGATTTGCACCGGATGCGCTTAACCACACGGTAAGCTTACGTCCCGGTTTCCCTTCCGAGTGGAATCATGCTTCGATCAAGCATCAGGACTTTTCATTCGACTTCGAAAGGAATGGAAAAAAGGATATTTATAAGTTTAATGTCGGTCTTGATTCAATAAAGATGGCTGAGCTGATATTGCCTGCTCTAACAAACAAGGTCAAATATCTGACTATTAATGGAAAGAAGCATAATTGGAATGTTTTTGAGACAGCTGTAGGCCGGCCGATGCTGATGGTGAAAACACCATTGACTGGCGATATGACACTTGAAATTACTTGGAGTGGGAAACCGATCGATGAAGCAAAAGTCGCTTCTACAGGAAAGGAGCGACTTGGATTCCGCGAAGTCAAGAGCGGAGATTTCACTTGGTGGGAAGAGACAGAAAGCTTTAAGCATGCGACTCCGGATATAGCCGCTCTTGGAATTGATTTGGGAGTGACCGGTTATGATAAATATGAGACGATAGATCTGAGCGGAATCTTCAACGCTAACATAACGGATATTTTCCGCAACAGATATGAGTCACCGAGATCACCATACACTACTCTTCAGATTCCAATACAAGGGATAGGCGAGTGGTGTCATCCTGAGGATACCGCGCATATTGATGACAGTGGACTTAGACGGATGGCAGATGAGAGCGGAGTAATACGGACATCTGTCGGAATTCCTTTCGCTACAGTGAAGGATGGAAAAAATATCGCCTATACCTCACTATTCGATAACTATCCCGAAAAAGTATCAGTGCCATTGAATGGTAGAGCCAATGGCATACAGTTGCTGTTGGCCGGAAGCACCAACCATATGCAGGTATATATGGAAAATGCAAAGGTCATTGTCAGGTATGAGGATGGAACCGAGGAGACTCTTCCTCTGATTGCTCCTTACAACTGGTGTCCGATAGAGCAGGATTATTATATAGATGGCAAGCAGTTCAGGCTCGATACCCCAAGGCCATACCGAATGATATTCAAAGATGGCACAGTCACTAATGATGTAGAAGGAGCTTTGGATATCAATGGAGTGTATGGACGCAGAATAGATGGTGGGGCCGGAGTACTGCTCCGTATCAATCCGGATCCTGCGAAAGAGCTCAAGGAATTGGAATTGGAGACTCTGTCGAACGATGTCGTGGTAGGATTGGCCGGCGCCACTTATGTTAGATAGAATTAGGCCCGTCTCATAAAAAATGGGGCCTTAATTCGCAGATTGTCAGTACAGAAAAAGGGATTGAGAAATCAATCTCTTTTTTTGCAACCTTTTATACTGTTTTGACGTAATAATAAGTAAGTAGCTAAGAAAAATTAAACGACATATGTTACTAAGTAATCCGATAATGGTC
>CAMWJD010000029.1 GCA_947174515.1 uncultured Porphyromonadaceae bacterium | reverse complement strand
TCTTTAGAATTATGTCAGAATCTGAACTGAACTCATATCGGTTTAACTCCGGCGAGGAGCCATCCGACGAGATGCTCGCGCAAATAATGCATGAAGTTGCCGTTGATGCCCAAAAACGCCATTATGAGGTTACAAAGAAGTATTTTGAGGAATTGCGTCGTGGAGCAGATGAACAACAAGCTAAATGGGCGGACCGCATAAATGAAGTAAAGAATGGCAACTGCTGAACATAAACCTGACTTGATTATCATTGCCGGTCCTAACGGGTCGGGTAAAACTTCTGTTACTCAAAAGTTTCTTCATCATGAATGGGCTGAAGGAACAGTGTATATCAATCCTGACCAAGTAGCCAAAGATATGTTCGGTGATTGGAACAATTCTGAAGCAGTTCTGAAGGCAGCAAATTATTGTTCTGAACTGCGAGAAAAATGTCTTTCAGAAAAGAAAAGTTTTGTTTTTGAAACCGTCTTTTCCGCTCAAGATAAAATTGACTTTGTAATTCGAGCAAAGAAAGCAGGCTTCTTTATCAGAATTTTTTTTATCTCAACATCTAACCCGTCAATCAACGCATCACGAATAGCTAAGCGAGTAATGGAAGGGGGGCATGATGTACCCATAGCCAAAATTATCTCCCGCTATAATAAGTCAATCCAGAATTGCAAGACGGTTTCTTCAATAGTTGACCGCCTTTACGTCTACGACAACTCATTTGATGATGTAGACGCAAAACCTGTATTTAGATTATCTGAAGGAAAATTAGTTAAACAATATTTCGAGGAAATACCCGAATGGGCACAGACTATCTTATAAACACGCTAAAAAATGTATTGCAACACTCTATCATTACAAATGTAAAAAATGCGACTTTGATATTATGTCAACCTCATGGGGAGGAGATATTTACGGTATGGGGTATGGATATTATCTTTATTTATGCTCTGTCAAATTGCGCTAAAATCGAAGTTATTGTGGGTAGTCTTCCAAAGGTGTGAGATTCATCTCTTTTCGCCGAGCATTTACATTTTCCGGCTCTTCGATTTTCCAAAGAACCATCTCCTTAGTCGAAGGATCTTTTCGGACTCTTTGAGTACCATATCGCTGTGGCTTGCCCGAATACATCTGATTACGATCATACATTTTTGCATATAAATTTCTCGGGAGTTCATCATCTGCGGCGGCAGCTTCAAACAAAGAGATGTATTTTGCAATTATATCGGGGGTGGCGTGTTGGATCACAAAGAAAAGGGCTTGGTTGGCCGTTCCGACTTTAGATCTGGGAATCCAGCCGTATGTATCAAGAAGCTCTATGGTTTTGCAGAGATTGATACTGTCGTTGTGATTTATCTCTTGCCATAATAGGCCCATTGCTTCTTTATTATTCGGGTCTGAATTATATAGCATCATAACGCGACCGCGTGGATTCTGGTCAGAATGATATATTTCGAGCAAGGCATCTCTAAGGGGAATATCATATTCGGGACGCGCATTGGCCAAACGGCGCTCGCTCTCGTCATGAAGCGCGTCCCATTGTGGCAGCAGTCTGCAATCCTCCAATAATTCAGTGACTGATATGCGCTCATCGTAAAATGTTGAGTCGGAATCAAGGGCATAAGTCACTAATTCAATCGCTAAAGAATCCATATCGCACTGGGCAGCAGCAATAGCTGCATTCATAGCAGTGGCGGATTTCATGTCTCTCTTATTGTTTTCAAATTTCTCCATATACTCGCTAAGAGCCTCTGAATATTTGAACTCAGTGAGTAATGAGTCTGCACGCAAACATGATGCGTTTTGTGCATATATTTGAGAAACTGATGAAATAAAAAGCGCCAATAGAATTAATCTGATTTCTTTCATGCTATTTTTGTTTTGATTGGGATAATCTAAGGTTTTCAACTGCTGTATTCCTCGACCAATGAAGTAGATTTGAAATTTTTTCGATATTATCAAAGTTACCAAAGTCCACATTCATAAATGTCCCCCTGGGATACATCTCCCACCACTTGCCGCCTTTGGGAATGGATTCCCAAATCTGAAACACTGCAATATTTTGGTGGTTGTCAGGAATACGCAGGAGTAGTACTATACGCTTATCCTTTGGACGATAACTAACATTGGTATAGACAGAATTTGTCGGGCCATTCTCCCAACCCGAATCGTCAATGGACGTATATTGGTTCCCGAAGATACGGGCATATTCTTCGCTATATGCTCCCGAAGCCTCGTCATGCAGATATATTTCTGAAGTTGGTTTCAACGGCTCGACTTGGTGGTAAGTGGTAAATAGAAGTCTACGATAGGGATTGTAAAACAGTATAGAATCTACAACAATTTCGGGAAACTGTGCGATTACGTTGGCGAGGTGTTCAGTCAATTTGGGAAAAGCTGCAAGATGTTCGGATGATTGTATTAGCGAGGTATCAGTAACCATCCACTCGGAACCAAATGCCAATTCGAGGCCCGATGTGCTTATTGCCTTGCCACTAAAACCATCCACGTGCCATTGCTGATTAGAAAAAGCGGGCAGTTTGTGTGTTGAACATGAAGCAAGACACATACTAATTGCCAATATTATAATGCTGAATTTTGACATTATTAAAATTTTTGAAGTTTATAACCGCAAAGTTACCGACAATAAAAAGAAAAACTCTCAACCTAAGTTGAGAGTCGAGGATTTTTTATTATTTGCCGTTGTTTTTTGCGGTGGGTCTTGTTCAATGACCGCACACCGGCGTTGCCGACTTGCGCTATAAGCCCACTCGCGAATGCTTTGCATTTCGTAGCCTACTCAAATATGTGGGGGTAATATTTAGGAAAGAGGCTATGTCTTTGAGTGAAAAAATCGAGAAAATGTCTTCGTGTTTTTCGACAAGTTCATCGTATCGCTCTTTTGCTGATTTAATGTAAAGGTCTATATAACGGTTATAAGTGGTGTCGAAAAGAGCCATACTGCTTTCGGCGATAACTCTATATAACTCCGCATCCGATTTCATCAGAGTACCAATTTCCCTTGCCGAGATACAATAGATCTCGCACGGAGTAACCGCCACTATTGAAACACGCGATTTTTTGCCGTATAAGGAAAATGGGAAATCAGCGACAAACTCGCCGGCAAATTCCAACCCGACTACTCTCTCGTTGCCATCGGTGTCATAAACTACATATTTAAGAGAACCTGACTTAATGAAGCCCAAATATTTTGCAATACCTCCTTCTTCTGCAAACAGTTCTCCTTTGTCATATTGGCGTAACACTCCTTTCTCGACACATAAGTTGCGCCAAAAGTCGGAGTCGATGTTCTCGTAATATGTATTGAAGTTGGAAGTCATTTGCTACACTATTATAATACCGAGTTGGTTTATGATATCCTGAAGCAGCTTATTTCCACTTGTCGGGGATGGTGTATGTCTTGCCGTCTTTGGAAACGGTATCAGACATAACAGCGGACTGGAAACGGCGAATGTTCTTAATCATCAGAACAGGTCTACTTCGATGATGAATGAGGTTGTCTTTGAAGTCATTGCTAAAATTGGACGGCGGGAAATAGACTTTTATTCCGACATTTGGGAAAAGGCGTTGGATAAGTTCGATTGGTGGAACAAGGTCGCTGTCGGCACTTAAGAGAGCCACAATGTCGGTAGCGTTCATAACGCAATCCTCAACCATGCGGATTGATATATTGACATCAGTTTTCTTTTCCTCCGGCCTTGAAATATCGCCTTTACAATAAGGACAGATGATGTGCTTTTCAAGATATTTGCCTCTGACAATCTCGAAGCGGTTTCCATTAATGAGCTTGTTGGCATTGAGGAAAGCACTTTGTCTACTGTTCTTCTGAGGATTGAGCGGCGATGCAGTAAAGTATATGACCTTTTCAAGCACCTGCCCGTCACCCAAGAAACTCTCACAGAGTTTCACAATGTCAATCCAATAAAAGTTACGCCAAGCGGCATCAGCTTTTTTCGTCCGTTTGAGACCGAAATAAAAGTTGAAGCCATCGATATAGAATGTTACTCTTTTCTTCGATTCCATAATATAAAAAAAAGCCGCTCGTAAGCGGCCTATTCCCTGCAAGAAAGCAGGGCGTTGCTTTTCTGATGCAAAGGTAATACTTTTATCTCACCTGTGCAATAGTTTAACGAGAAAAAGAGCAAAAAAGTTTTGAAAATGACTCAAATTTCAAGATACTCCCGAAACGGATAGAGGGATGCTATCGTGGTAAGGGAATTTTCTCTGCGCCGATGTAGAGGGTATCGAAACCGTCGGTCTTTCTTCACAGAGGCAGAGGAGATCGTAAGGCGCGAGAAGAGCAATTTCGGAGCGAGCGAGAGCCGCCTCTTCCGTGACGGCGACTTAGGACTTGAAGAGGCCATCACGAAGATGAAGCTGACGCAGCGGCAGCCAACGGCGCGGACTTCAAGGCGAAGCAGAAACATTATTCCTCTGGACCAAAAATACTGTCAATAACTTTATTGACTACCTGATTGAATCTTTCTTTTTTAACAAAGAGATTATAATTGCTTATGACATCATCATATGAGAAATAAGACATCATATGAGTGACATAGAATGACTGTTTATCCAAATGGTCTGAACCAATGAGATCTTCTTCCTTGATCTCGAGAGTATATTGCGGATGATGATTTTTGGAGGATATGAGTACAGCATAAAAACCGCCTTCCTCATCTTGCAGCTCATCAGTAGAGACAACAAGAGCAGGATGAGGAAGCGTCTCAACTGGATCAACAAAATGATATTTAAGATAAACTATCTGGCGCTGATGGACACGATTTACAGCCATTTTCTAATAGAAGATACAGTTCGAGAAGCATTACCGACACAAGAAAGATCTCTCTTAGGAAGCGAATCGACAAATACGATCGGACCACAAGAGAAATCGGAAGGATTACGCAATTTATCTTCCTGAATCAATTTAGCGAGATCTTCATCGGAAATAGAAGAACGCATTTTTACTTTATCAGCCATAATCTATATTATCTTATTAGACATTGCAAAGATATAAAAATAACAAATTAGAAGCAAGAAAAAGATTAGATAATTTGGCATAAAAATAAATTTTAACTAACTTAGCAGATAAACATCTAAATATCGCAATGAATCGATTCAGAATATTAACATTGACATGCATTGCAATTGCAACTCTAGCATCGTGCTCTTCTGAGCCTGAAGAGACAGATGAATATCGAGGAACCTCCAGAAACTATAAAGTATTTTATTCCTATTTCTCCGATGACTGGGACTTTGCAGACGCACTTACGAACTGCCCTCATCAGTCATATACGGAAAAGAAAGAGAATCTGACGAACGTTTTGGTGTCAGGATGGTATGATTTTGACGCAAAGTATACTGTAAAAGGCTCAAAAGGGGATTTCGAGGCATACGTAAAAAAAGAAGAGACGTATAATGACATAGAAAGGCATATCCGGCTATACACTTTCGAAGAAGGAGACTACGGATGGTTCAATGTCACCAGCAACGGAATATATAAATTCGATCAATTGATCTGCCCATTAACCGATTTTGAGAGACAGGACACTTTATCTTATAGCCTTTCTGAAAAACGACAAACAGGAATAGAAAGAATTACAGGCTCCACAAAGAAAGCGAATGATGAAACCGTAACAATTACAGCCGGGTCATGGAAGTTTGATCTAGTAAGAGAAGGCATAGATATCATAACAGTATATGACTCATCTGATCCATCTACATCCCTTATCACACTCTCACGACAGTAAAATCTCTTATATCTTAAAAAGCCATTCTTAACAGATGGCTTTTTTTATACTCAAATGTTAAAATAGGAAATAAATTTGGCGGAAAGATTAGTTTTAACTAACCTTGCAGAGTGGATGATGCGGTCCAGTATTGCATCAGCCACGGTTTGATCTCCCACCATATCGTACCCGCTTGTGTGGGGGTACAGAGATGTGATTATGATGGATTTTCTTTCGTTACGGGCTTCAACCTCTGAGAGGTAGCTTTCGCCGTCGGAAGTGATTACTTCCACCGGGAAGTATTTGAGTTTGCGGTTTGAGTTGAGAGAGCTGCTGAAGATGTTGCCAACGTATGTCATGATTTTGAAGTTTTTGGAGGTTTTTAACTTTGCGCCGGGGCGCGTTTGATTTTTACGTTGCAATATCAGGTTAGAGGCGATGCAACAAAAGGTTTAGGGTCGTAGAGTTTCAAAATCCCTCAAAGGGCATAATGAACGGTAAAAGTCTTTGTTGAGCGAGTGGTCGCCACTGCCGGAGCGAAGTGCCGATAAAAAAGCGAGCCTCGGATCCAACTGGAGGTTGGTGCCGAAGCCCACTGAAATGACAAAGATTTATTATATCACTGAAAATTTGTAACTTTGTAATTTTTTTAGCAACGAGTAGTATGTTGACGACGGTCAATATTCTGTCTAATTTTGCATACTAAATATAGCGCAACAAAGTGACTCGAATAGAACTGACAATGATAACATTCGGTAGAAATGTTCAGGCTGCACGGCAGGCTCTTGGCATTTCTCAGGAAGAGTTGGCTTTTAGAGCTGGACTCCACCGTACATATATTGGAATGGTGGAGCGTGCAGAGCGCTCGATTTCACTTCAAAATGCAAAGAAAATTGCAGATGCGCTTAATGTGAAATTAGATACTTTACTTAATAATGACTGACAGATATATAAGAATACACGGAGATAATATCGTCGAGTGCGAGAGAACACTTCATATGATATATGACGCACTTGGAGGTACAATTAGACTCGCGGAAAGCCCAATATTTATGCCGATATACGAAATTGAAGTATCAGGAGTGTGTTTTCGTATAGAATTATTATCTGGACATGGGCGCTGGGGCGTAAATATTGGAACCCATATAATGGAAAATGGCGGGATACTTCGCGAGGGCGCTGACTCATATATTTCTGAAGTTACAGGTAACGAAGAAAAATTTATTTTAGCTATTGAATATTGTTCAGCCCTTCCCGCTGGAAATAATGCTTGGCAAAGGAATGGACGAGCGCTATCATCGGTTCTTGCCGGAGTACCATATTTATTTATGGCAGAGTTAGGAGGTGTCGAACTGAATGGGAAAAGAGAAGTTATTGCTGCCCGAAAGCCTAATCCCATTGTACCGTTTTCCTACATATCCACAACTAAAGATTACGCTAATCTTTGTATTCCTATATATCGACCTCATCCCTCAATAACTGACGAGCTACATAGGAGTTTTAACAGTGTATTCGGATATACTGAAAGTTTGAATGTTATTCGTGGTTTATTGCTCGGTGAGGTTATAGCAGAAAGTATAAGCGTTTTGGCTAATAAGAGCCTTAAATTAGTGGATATCTTATCTGCAGAGAAGAAAAGCGTAACAACTCTAAAAGGAAAGGCTTGGACTGAATATTTAGAGAGCAACAATAGAGCAAATTGGATTCTGAATAATTCCAAAATGGTCTGGAATAAGAAGACCTCTGATAAAGTAAATGCTCCAGAACGAATGAAGGAACTATTGAAACAATCAATAGCACTCCAATTAAATACAATAGGAGCATCGGATATCCCAATTTGCCTTATTCCTCAAGGACGTATAAAGGAACTTGAAATTTTACTGAGACAAACGTATCCTGAATTGGATATATTTCTACCGAAAGACAAACCTTTGGCTGTAATATGGATAACTGGTTACAAACCAACAGGAGATGATTCACGACCAGATCGTGGCTTATGCCCCTTAGCCAAGATGATACTAAAAGACTCGGCTCGAATGATAAGTATTGTCTATGGACCAGCAAAGAAAAAAACATGGGAATTATTGGGAAAAGGACTTGATGTTCTTGCATCCAATAATGGTTTGTGGCAGTCAATTTATAAGATATGCGATGGTGTTCTAATAGATAGTGTTACAAAAGCTGAGCCAGAATATATCCAAATTGATCAATCTCCTCTTGAGGCACAATCAGAATTAAAAGTGCCGTATAATTCTGAATATGATGTATTACATTCAGAGCATGATGTGGATACAGCAATTCATCAAGTATTAACAAGAAGCGGATTGGCTGAATGTCTGTGTAATCCTCCCGGTGGTGATTGGTCTGGAATTAATTATTACCGAGGAGGAGAAATTTATAGATGGACTTCATTACCTCGGGTATCAGAAATAGGGGGTAAGCGTCCTGATCATGTTTTTCAACAAGAACTAAAAGATGGAAATTTATTTATTTCCATTGAGTCCAAAGGGAAAGGCTCAGATCTTGAAGATGAAATAGGTATCAATTTGGTTGCCTATCTCAATGACCTGTTCTCGTTAGTACCCACAAGTATTAAGAGAGTGAATACAGAATGGAGATTATATAATAATCGTGCAGATCTGGGCGATTATCAAGTAATATCGGTAGGAGCGTTTATTTTTAAAAACGAGGACGAATTAAAAATACAACTTGAGCGCGGGAGTTTGGATTGTATATTGGCTTTTGAATTTAGAAAGCCGTCAGTTTTACACGTTCTTTCAAACGATAACGGTCGCATCATGGAACACTTCGTCAAAAAGGCTTCCGAAAGAATTAGTGGGTTTGAAGTTAAGATACACTGACTCTGAAATAATATCTTTCTTCTTTTCTATTAGTTTAGAAAAAGAAGAATTACCTGTATTTACATAAAATTTATGGCTAAAAAGTTCTGAAGGTGGCGCAAAATTATAAACTCTATCTCCTGAACTCCCATCAAATGTAAGCATCCAGTAAGCTCCGATAGAATTTAATCGTTCTAATTCAGTATAAAATTCGGACAAAGAAAATTCATTGTGCGTATATCTATCCTTTGTCCCTCCGTATGGAGGATCAAGAAAAACGAAATCACCTTTTTTGACAATGGATAGACATTCGCGATAATCAATATTAAGAAATTCAAATTTTTGAATAACAGTGCTCCATTGATTTAATATACGTGCTAAAGTGTCGGGATTTATTCCAGGTCTTGAAAGATGAAAAGAATTATTGAAATCGCCGTCGCTGTTATAACGTATCATCCCATTTACACATGTTCTTGTGATAAATAGGAAATCTAAACAATTTCGCGTTCTATTAAAGTTGTCGCGAACTTTATAATAAACATCTTGACCCTCTTGTTGCAATAATTCCCAACGAGTACGGTATTCTTCTGCCACTAATTTAGGGTCTGACTTAATTAAGTTCCACAATTCTATCAGTTCGGGAATTATATCACTTGCAAAACCACGAGCTGATTTAGAAAAAGGCATCAAAGCACCACCTCCAACAAACGGCTCGAAGTATCGGGGTGATTGTATAATGTATTGTGACAGTTCAGAAGCAACAGTGCGTTTACTTCCGAACCATTTAATAACTGGGGGGAATGGTTTCATTAGAATATAGAGTTTGCTTTATTAATTACAGCGTTCTCAAGCCTTTTTTTAGCGAGATTATAGTATTCGCTGTCAATTTCAAAACCGATTACATTCATACCATAATTTAGTCCTGCGACCATTTCGGTTCCAGAACCAGCAAAAGGAACCAAAAGGGTTCCATTTGGTGTACCACTAATCAACAATATACGTTCAGCAACGCGAAGGGGTTTCTGCGTTGGATGCGAGCCAAATTGCATTTCGTCCTTTGACTTATTGTTAGGAATATCCCATACTGTCCGCATTTGTTTACCCGGTTCTTTAAGCATATCGTAAGGCGCCGAAAAAGATTTGGCTTCCTCGTAATTAAAAGTATATTTACGACTTTTTTCACCTCCCTTATGTACCCAAAGAATTGTTTCGTGGCTTGCCGTTAAACGACGACCTGAGAGGTTCGGAAACGAGTTCCTTTTATACCAAGCTATTTCATTAATAATTTCCAAACCTAAAAGTTGACAACAAACATTCACGAAACCGGAGTTATGGTATGTTGAATGAATCCAAATAGACCCTGTTGGCTTTATAATTCGTTTAAGTTCTTTAAGCCATTCATATGTGCTTAAGAAAGAATCATTTTGAGAAAGAAGATCCCAAGCTTCACTCGTTAACTTCCAATCGCCACCAAACCCTTTAATTTTATTATCGGCACCGTAAGCCCAATTTTTAGTTGTTGAAGCACCATAAGGTGGATCAACAATGCAAAGGTCGCAAGAATCATTTTTAAGATCTTTAAGACCTTCAAATACATCACCAAGAATTAACTTATAGATACTATCCATTTTAATAAAAGAAGAACTCATCAGTGGTTTCACAAGCCGACCAAGGCTTTTAGGCCACCTCCGAGTTCTTATATTGTTGCGCTTACGCTTTTGGTCTATTTGTGAAAAAGAAACAAGTTTCTTCCTGAGTGCAAAGTTAGCGATTTTTTTCGAGATTTCAGGTGTCTAAAGGAAAAATCGTAAGGATTGTAATGTCGTGTAGGGTTGTGTACGGAGCTTTGGATTAATGGAGATATTCGGTTACATCGTAAGTGGGTTGGTCTTTCTTATTGTAAAGAACAATCTTGCCATCTTCCTCTTTGATACATATTTTTATACGACCATTGGCGAGAGTACCCATATCAAGGAAATACCAGTAGTCCTTGATAACCTTTGAGGGAATAACAAGTATGCCGCGATTCTCAATGGCGATTATAACATAATCGGAGGAATCAGCGCGAATAAAATACTCCGAAGTCCACCATATAGGTTTATCTTCGTACATCTTTGAGTAGCGATAGCAGATAGAAGATTTAGGAGAGTAAGCGCAGTTACCTTTGATCTTGAAATCGGCAAAATCGCTGCCAAGTATCGAGAGTGCTTGTTCAATTTTCATATCATAAAAATTATATACAAAGTTAGTGAAAATTTTTCAGTTGGAGGGATTATCCTCTCTACTAGAATCAGATAACGCCTGACATTGACAGGCTGAATGAGTCATGGAACGGGAATTTTTCGCAACCGATGTATAGGGTATCGAAAGCATCGGTGCCGTCCTTAAAAACGCCGTCAGAATCGACCTCAATCAAATCTCTTCAATAATATTTAAGTCGTGAATAGCTGACACGGGAAAACAAATCGGTGGCAGCTTCCTTATCAGGAAACAACATACCCTTTTGTTGGAGATATTTTATGTGTTCGTCTATTGAACGAGGTAATTGGTTCATATTATAAAAGAAGTGACCCGCCAGCAGTTCTACGGGATGCTAACGGGTTCGGTTATCTTTGACTCGGTTGAAACCGATAGTCGCCTTATTTTGATGCGCAAAGATACTATTATTTTTTAATATGATCAAATATAAAGGAAATAAAATGAAGACTTGGTTAATTTTTAACTTTTACCGAGTATGATTGGGTCATGAAACGCCTGATACCGAGAGTGAAAAAGTATCGTGGTACGGGAATTTTTCTACACCGATGTAGAGAGTATCGAAAGCGTCTGTGCCGTCTGTTGTATGCTGTAAAAGATGAGATCAGACTTTATTCCGATGTTAATTCTTTGTGGGGATAGGGAAAATCACACAGATATTGAAATAAGCGCGTAGCGGCTTCCATTTTTGTTCTTCATAGTTAAATCGCTTACTGGGTGTAAATTTGCCCAAGTGCTTGATTGCTTCTTCAGCGGCATTAACATATTCATCGGGCAAAGAGGGGGTTTTACGTAGCATTTTGATAGTTTTAACGTCAATATCACCCTCTTCCGTAATAACAAAAGAAAAGAAGCATTTTCCTTTAATACTGTCTGAATGAGGAAGATATGCATTTGAAAGGTTACGATACAAGTCTCTTTTTAGACCTTCATTCCCATCGTTGAGATAAACTGACACTTCTTCTACATTCACTGCTTTTGTTGTTTGCGTGGTAAACACCATGAGCAACAAAAGGACTAATATTTTAAGGGCATTGAAATTTTTCATGCCGCAAATATACGATTTTATTTTTAATTCCTCATCCTACATTTCCTAAAAAAACGGTGAATATTCTCGATAGCCGGTGTCGAGGTAAACGTTTGATCGACCAGCCAACACTTGTCGGATAAAAATATGTGTACCGATTGGGCTATGAAAAGACAGGAAATTTGGTCTATACCCACTGTTTTTGAAAAAATTTAGTTAACTTTGCGTACTAACCCAAGCAACCTACAATATGAGAAGGATATTTAATCTCTCTACTTTGCTTTTAAGCATTGCTCTCGCGGTGGCAGCAACTGCGTGTGGCAAATCAAGCACCACCAAAACCGATAAGGTAGAAGGAACTGAATGGAATGTTACCGTTAAAAAAGTAATCCAAAACATAGACGGTAATGGTCAGTATACCGTAGCCGATACAGCACGAGTTAATAAGGGATTGAACGAACTTCCGCATAATCCTAATATTACTATTGATTGGACTATACCCAATGCTGACGGTAAAATTTGGTTGGTTGCTTATAAGAATGAACCAATATTAAATGCAAAGGTAAAAGTAACCGAGGCAAATTCTATGCCGTCATACGGTGGAAATATACAGGTAGCATTTAAGTTTCCTGACGCAGAGAAATGGGAAGAAATTACCAGAGATAATATAGGCAAAAGATTGGCTATATTCGTCAACGGTCAGCTTATGAATACCCCGCAAGTAAACACAGAGATAACTTCGGGTAATTGCTCTGTATCAATCCCGGCAGATATGATTCACGAATATCTTCCCAATCTTGATTTAGAGAAGTTGAAAAAGTGAAGATATCCTAAAGAAACAATGCTCCCGAATGTTATAAAAGAGAGAGTATTAATCATGTCTACTTCATGTGTGGTTAAAGTCTGAAGGATATAAACCAAAATCAGGAAAATACAGATCTCAATGTTGAACGAATGATTAAGACATATGGTAAAAAAGACAGTTTTCGTAGTTTTGAATATTTTGGCCGGCGCCTTATTTGCATATTCCCAAAGCGGAACATGGTCGGGAGAGCTGGAATTACCAGGATTTAAAATGCCCATTGTATTTCATTTGGATGATGATAATCCTTCAATTGACTCTCCTTCACAGGGGGTGAAAGGGATTCCAATTCAAATCACACGAGAAGCACCTGCCGGTTTATCAGTAAGTATTCCGGCGATAGGAGCTACTTATCAAGGGGTAAATTTAGACAATAAAATAATAGGGAAATACACTCAGAGTGGAATGACTTTTCCTCTGACACTCGTTCCGGGAGAGATGTTAATATCAAGACCGCAAACGCCCAAGCCACCATATCCATATTCTCAGGAAGAAGTCAAATTCGCAAATAGAGATGCGATTTTGAAAGGAACTTTGACATTACCGGAAGGATATAGCAAGGAAACTCCTGTTGTCATTATGATAACAGGAAGCGGTCTTCAAAATCGTGATGAGGAGATTTTTGAACATAAACCATTTGCTGTCATAGCTGATGCTTTGGCAAGAAATGGGATTGCCTCTCTTCGATATGACGATCGCGGATTTGGAGAGTCGTCAGGAGATGCGGTAAACTGCACCACTGAAGATTTGATGAACGATGCTTTGGCCGGTATCGATCTGCTCCGCGATAGATTCAATAAAGTTGGTGTTCTCGGGCATAGTGAGGGTGGCACAATTTCCTTTATGTTAGGGGCTGACAAGAAGGTAGATTTTATAGTTAGTCTGGCCGGAATGGTTGTATCCGGAAAGGAAACACTTCTGGACCAAAACCGCTATTTACTTTCTCAAGCGGGCTATCCTCAAGCAACTGTGGATGAATATTGTGAGTTTCTTGCATTAGCTTTCGATGGAGATAAGGATATGAACAAAAAGCTTGAAGCTTCAAGTCTGCCGATAGAATTAAAGATGAATGTTCAGGCCGGTCTTGAACAGCTCAAAACCCCTTATATGCAATACTTCCTTACTACAGATGTTCGTGACAGATTAGGAAAGGTTGTATGCCCGGTATTGGCTTTAAATGGCACAAAAGATTCACAAGTATTCCATGAAAATAATTTAGGTGCCTTAAATAACGGATTACCATCAAACAATTCTAACAAAGTAATGCCAATGGATGGTTTAAACCATCTATTTCAGCACTGCGAAACCGGCTCCTCTGTTGAATACGCCACTATTGAAGAAACCATTTCTCCAGACGTATTAGCCATAATCACCCAATGGATTAATTCATTATAAGTTAGAATCATTCCGCCACGCGTAAATAGCTTGAATTTTGAGCCTATCTCAAAAATTTGAGATGGGCTCTTAGGGAATGGTTTCATGCATATTCGCTCGCATATGCTCTTGACAGGGAGCATGACAATACAATATATGAAAAAAATTTTGATATCTCAATAGTTTTAATTATTTTTGTAAGTAGATAAGTAGCTCACAGAAATTAATGTGTATCTAAATTTGAGATATTTTTGAGTCAGTCCGGCTGCGGAGTGACTAAGAATTATGAATTGCCCCAAAGGCATATTGACATGGAATTTCAAATTACTTCAAAATATAAACCCACAGGGGATCAGCCGGAAGCTATAGCCGAACTGTCGGAAGGCGTTCTTGAAGGTCACCCTTCACAGACACTCCTCGGAGTGACAGGCAGCGGAAAGACATTCACCATGGCAAATGTCATACAGCAAGTGAAGCGCCCTACCCTTATACTGAGTCATAACAAGACCCTTGCGGCTCAGCTTTACGGAGAGATGAAAAACTTCTTTCCGGAAAACTCCGTGCAATACTTTGTCAGTTACTATGACTATTATCAGCCTGAAGCCTACATTCCATCAAGCGACAAGTATATAGAAAAAGACTTGATGATCAACGACCAGATCGAAAAATTACGACTGTCGACTGTAGCAGCCCTGCTCAGCGGTCGACGCGATGTAGTGGTAGTGTCATCGGTAAGTTGCATATATGGTATGGGAAATCCGGAAGATTTCTCAAAAAGCGTAGTAAGGATTGAGCTTGGCCAGAGAATATCCCGAAATGCCTTTCTTCGTCAATTAGTAGATTCCCTCTACAGCCGAACGGAAGTTGACCTTGGAAGCGGAGAATTCAGGGTAAAAGGAGATACTGTCGACATAAAGCTCTCATTTGAAGATATCCAGCTGAGAGTAGTGTTCTGGGGTGATGAAATAGAAAAGATACAAACCGTAGATCCTCAGACCGGCATTATTCTCAGCGAACTTGACGGCTTCAACATCTATCCGGCCAATATATTTGTAGCAAGCAAAGAACGCACCAACAATGCCGTCAGCCAGATAGCAATTGATTTAGGCACACAGGCAGAATTCTTCAGGAGCGAAGGTCGTTTTCTCGAAGCGCAACGATTGACAGAAAGAGTCAACTATGACTTGGAAATGATAAAGGAACTTGGGCATTGCTCCGGAATTGAGAATTACTCAAGATATTTCGACGGACGTGAGCCCGGTATGCGTCCGTTCTGTCTTCTTGACTATTTCCCAAAAGATTTCCTAACGATCATCGATGAAAGCCACGTGACACTTCCCCAGCTACGCGGAATGTATTCAGGTGACCTTGCAAGAAAGCTCAACCTCGTTGAGTATGGGTTCAGGCTTCCTGCGGCAATTGACAACAGGCCTCTGAAGTTTGATGAATTCGAGCGACTCACACCTCAGACCATCTATGTCAGCGCAACTCCGGGTGATTACGAACTCCAAAAATCAGAAGGTATTGTAACTGAACAAATCATCAGGCCGACAGGTCTTCTTGATCCGGAAATCGAGGTTCGTCCTTCCATGAATCAGATCGACGATCTTCTGGAAGAAATCCAACTTCGGATTGAGCGTGGCGAGCGCACACTCGTGACGACACTCACAAAGCGAATGGCAGAGGAACTTGACGCTCATCTACAAAGCTTTGGAGTCAGAAGTGCTTATATTCATTCCGATGTCGACACGCTCGACCGAATAAGAATCCTTAATGATTTAAGGGAAGGAACCTACGATGTTCTGATTGGAGTGAATCTTCTCAGGGAAGGTCTTGACCTTCCGGAAGTGTCACTTGTGGCAATTCTTGATGCAGACAAGGAAGGTTTTCTTCGCAATCACCGTTCGCTTACGCAGACTGCAGGACGCGCCGCCAGAAATGTAAACGGCATGGTCATCATGTATGCCGACAAGATAACCGACTCAATGCAAAAGACCATTGACGAAACGGAAAGGCGACGTGCTAAACAGATGCTTTACAATGAGCAACATGGTATCACTCCTACCCCTATTGTCAAAAAGACCAACACCGACCTTATCGACCTTTACCGAGGAACTGACACCGAAAGCCCGGGCCAGATGCCACAAAGGCCTTTGGTATCGAAACCCGGAATTGCCAAAAAACAGGCGACGAAGACAAAAGTCGAGCCAAGACCATATCTTGAGGAAGAACATCAGACAGCCGACCTGGTAGCAGATCCGGTAGTGGAATATATGAGCGTATCCGATCTTAAGGCACGGATAGCGAAAGTCCAGGCAGATATGACCAAAGCTGCAAAAGCCATGGACTTTATGGAAGCAGCGCGCCTTCGCGATGAACTCCTCGCTCTTAAAGATCTTGCAACAGCTAAAGAAACCGAGAGCCATGTATAAGAAGACTGATTTTCTGCCGACCTCCGCAGACGAAATGAAAATGCTCGGATGGGAACAAGCCGACGTCATCATTTTCAGTGGAGATGCATACGTGGATCATCCCTCATTCGGAGCGGCTGTAATCGGACGAACACTTCAGAACGCCGGATATAAAGTCGCTATAGTTCCACAGCCAAACTGGCGCGATGATCTTCGGGACTTCAAGAAACTTGGTGTGCCACGTCTTTTTTTCGGAGTCTCAGCCGGGGCAATGGACTCGATGGTGAATCATTATACAGCTAACCGTCGTCTGCGTCATGACGATGCCTACACCCCGGGAGGGAAACATGGCATGCGTCCCGATTATCCGACTATAGTTTACACAAAAATATTGAAGAAACTATATCCGGATGTGCCTGTGATAGCCGGAGGAATCGAGGCGTCGTTAAGGCGCGTGGCTCATTACGACTATTGGGCGGATAAACTTCGACCCTCGATTCTCGCGGAATCAGAAGCAGACATGATTTCATATGGCATGGGGGAGAAAACGATTCTCCAACTTGCCGGAAGACTAAAAACGGGAGAAAAGATTTCCGACATAAAAGATGTCCCGCAAACCGTATTCTTCACCGACCATAAAGATGCTGCTGCCGATCCGGACAATTCGATCATACTGTCAAGTTATGAGCAATGTCTGGCCGACAAAAAGAAACAGGCACGCAACTTCAGGCACGTAGAAGAGGAAAGCAACAAATGGAGCGGGAAGACAATTTATCAAGCCACCGGAGACAGAATGATAAGAATAAATCCGATGTGGCCACCTATGGATCAAGGTGAAATTGACGCGACATTCGACCTTCCTTATACCCGTGTGCCTCATCCACGCTATAAGGGGAAGACTATTCCGGCTTATGAAATGATAAGGCACTCCATATGCATGCACAGAGGGTGCTTTGGAGGGTGCTCATTCTGCACAATCTCAGCGCATCAAGGTAAATTCATAGCATCAAGGAGCAAAGACTCGATACTGAAGGAAGCCCGGAAGGTGACAGAGATGGAAGATTTCAAAGGGTATATATCCGACCTCGGAGGCCCATCCGCCAACATGTATGCGATGGGAGGGAAAAACAAAGAGGCTTGCAAGAGATGTGTCAGGCCATCTTGCCTTCATCCGAAGCCTTGTCCGAATCTTAATACCGACCACTCTCCTCTTACTGATATTTACAGAAGTGTCGATGCTCTTCCCGGTGTCAAGAAATCGTTTGTAGGCAGCGGTGTACGTTATGATCTTGCCATGGCTCCGACTGATTCACCCGATAAGACAAGGGCAAATGCTGAATATCTGGAAGAACTTATCGCAAATCATGTCAGCGGAAGACTTAAAGTAGCGCCGGAACACACATCCGACAAAGTGCTTGACTGCATGAGAAAGCCATCTTTCAATCTCTTTTACGACTTCAAGAAGATATTCGACAATGTAAACCGTAAACATGGCCTCAACCAGCAGCTTATACCCTACTTCATATCCTCGCATCCTGCATGTCGTGAGACTGATATGGCAGAGCTGGCGTGTATCACCAAGGGATTGAATTTTCACCTTGAGCAAGTTCAGGATTTTACTCCAACTCCTATGACAGTTTCAAGCGAGATATATTATACCGGAATACATCCCTACACGGGGGAAAAAGTGTTTACAGCCACAACAGAAAAGGAAAAACTCGCACAGAAGCAATTTTTCTTCTGGTATAAACCGGAAATGAAAGAGCAGATTGCTGAGGAACTTAAAAGATTGCATCGACCTGATCTAATTCGGGCATTGTATCCCGGATATAGCCCTTCAGGCATGAAAAAAACGCAAACTGACCGTAAATTCAATAACTCAAAATATCCGAATAACAAAAAGACAAGAAAATGAACAAGTCAAGTTTTGCAATGGGCGCCTTTATCCTGCCTCTTTGCTTTGCAGCATCATGCAAGGAAGGCGGCTCGGAGGAAAAAGTAATCGAAAAGCCCGACATCAACATCGTCGGTGGACAGATGACTCCGGAAGTTTTAGAAGCTTTCGGACAAGTAAATGAAGCGACTCCTTCGCCCGATGGAAAGACCATCGCATTCACCATCAAATATGAAGATATCAAAGAAAACAAAGGTAATTCTGAAATTTATTCAGTGCCTGCTGATGGCGGAGATATAAAAAGACTTACCCATACTTACGGTTCTGAAGGAAATCTTCAATGGATAAACGGTGGCGAGCGTCTCGCGTTTCTTGGAAAAGACACACAAGGCAAGATGCAGATATTTTCCATGGAACCGGACGGCAGAAACGTGACATGCCATTCATCTGTGGAAAGCGGAGTAGAATGTTTCGTTTTCTCTCCTGACTCTAAAAAGGTGGTTTATTCCACATCCATCAAGAATTTTAACCAGAAAGACTCCGCTCTTTTTGCCGGACTTGACAAAACAAGCGGCCGCTTGGTCGACGACCTTATGTATAAGCATTGGGATGAATGGGTCGAAGCTATCCCGCATCCTTTTGTAGCTGATTTTGATGGCGCAGACATTAAAGGAGCAAAAGACATAATGGAAGGAGAACCATTCGAATGTCCGATGAAACCGTTTAACGGTGCGGAGTCTTTCGCATGGAGTCCCGACAGCAAGAAACTTGTGTATGTAAGCCGCAAACTTTCAGGAATGGATTATGCGTTCTCGACCGACAGCGATCTGTTCCTATATGATATTGAAAGCGGCACGACAGAATGTCTGACACCCGGCGAGGAATGGCCCGGATATGACACCGACCCCGCTTTCTCACCCGACGGAACAAGCCTCGCTTTCCTTTCAATGAAAACTGCAAAATATGAAAGTGACAAGAAACGCCTTATGGTCATGGACTTGGCAACCCGCAATGTCAAAGACCTGACAGAGGGCTGGGACCGCTGGCCGGAAGGCATAGCATGGAGTCGTGACGGAAAAGAAATCATATTCAACGGATATAGCGACGGAGTCATGCCGATCTTCAAAGTAAATGTAGCTGATGCGAAGATTGATGTGGTTGCCGATGGTCAATATGACTATGTCGGCGTCCATCCGCTTGGAGATACCGGCAAAATCGCTTGCATGCGTCACTCGATGCTCGAACCAAATGATGTCTATGTAGCAGAGACAGGCAATGTGAAGCAGATTACGGAAGTGAACAAGGATATTCTTTCTCAACTTGCGGAAGTAAAGGTAGAAAAGCATCTTGTTCCTACTACTGACGGCAAGGAGATGACCTGTTGGGTGATTCTTCCTCCAAACTTTGATCCGAACAAGAAATATCCGGCCATTCTCTATTGCCAGGGAGGACCGCAGCAGGCAGTAAGCCAGTTCTGGAGCTACCGTTGGAATTTCCGTATCATGGCTTCACAAGGCTACGTCGTCATAGCTCCTAACCGCCGTGGCCTTCCGGGCTTTGGCGAAGAGTGGAACCGTCAGATTTCCGGTGATTACGGAGGTCAGAACATGCGCGACTATTTCTCTGCAACAGATTATATTGCCGCTCAACCTTATGTAGACGAGAAGAAAATCGGAGCAATCGGTGCAAGTTACGGAGGATTTTCCGTCTATTGGCTTGCCGGGCATCATGAAGGGCGATTTGCCGCTCTCGTCGCACACGCGGGCATCTTCAATATGGAGGCTCAGTATCTTGAGACAGAAGAGATGTGGTTTGCCGACTTCGATATGGGTGGTGCCCCATGGGATATAAACAATGCGACAGCACAGCGCACATTTGCTACCTCTCCCCATAAGTTTGTAAACAATTGGACAGCTCCGATTCTTGTGACAGTCGGAGAACTTGACTACCGTATTCTTGCATCGCAGGGCATGATGGCATTCAATGCCGCCAAGATGCACGGACTTGAAGCTGAGATGCTCGTTTTCCCTGACGAAAATCACTGGATTTTGAAGCCGCAGAATGCGATCCTCTGGCAGAGGACATTCTTCAGATTCCTCGACAAATACCTAAAGTAAGAATTATATTACTTTAAGTATCTTTGTAGGGACGCACGGCTCGTGCGTCCCTAATTTATATGTAATGATTATGTATTTTGCAATAGCCAGTTGACTCTACAAATTGGACTTTTCTACTCCTAAATTTGAGTTTTACAAAATGATTTTTTAATTTTGCACTTGCCAGTTGCGTAGATTCTAACTGCAAGTGCAAAATTAAGCAATATATTTGAAAAATTCAGCGA
>CAMWJD010000028.1 GCA_947174515.1 uncultured Porphyromonadaceae bacterium | reverse complement strand
GACTCCAATCCTGACTGAAACATCCTTGCTTTTCAAGCTGCTCTATCTCACTCTTTGTCATTTCCACACATCCTCTCTCAATTCTCAATTCTCAATTCTCAATTCTCAATTATTCATCGTATTTTTGAAAAAGAAAGTCATTGTAGGGGAATCTTTCCACATGTATTTCTTTTGCTTTCTCATAGAGAAGTTCTTTCAGCTTGTCGATATTTATCTTGTCTTTAGCCGAAATGAACACACAGTTATTGTTCATCTTCGCCATCCAGGTCTTTTTAAAGTCGTCAAGACTGATGTTTTCTCTGGTGGCGGGAGTGAGATCGTCCGGATCCTTCGGCGTGTATTTGAATGCGTCAATCTTGTTGAATACGAGTATCTGAGGTTTATGTGCGGCTCCGCAAACTTCGCTTAGCGTTTTGTCTACGACTTCTATCTGCTCTTCAAAATTGGGATGGCTTACATCTACTACGTGCATCAGCAGATCCGCCTCCCTCACTTCGTCAAGGGTAGATTTAAATGAATTGACAAGATGAGTCGGGAGTTTGCGGATGAATCCTACGGTGTCTGAAAGAAGGAATGGAAGGTTGTCGATTGTCACTTTTCTGACTGTAGTGTCAAGAGTCGCAAAAAGCTTATTCTCGGCAAACACATCGCTTTTGCTGAGAAGATTCATGATAGTGGATTTTCCTACATTCGTATATCCTACGAGTGCCACGCGGGTCATGTTTCCGCGGTTCTTCCTCTGGATGCTCTTCTGCCGGTCGATATTTTTAAGTTCTTCTTTGAGTCTCGCTATCTTATCGAGGATGATACGGCGGTCAGTTTCTATCTGGGTCTCACCGGGTCCGCGCATACCGATACCGCCTCGCTGCCTTTCGAGGTGGGTCCACATTCGGGTCAGCCTTGGAAGCAGGTACTGGTATTGTGCAAGTTCCACCTGAGTCCTTGCGGTCGCAGTCTGTGCGCGCTTCGCAAAGATATCGAGTATCAGGCTTGTGCGGTCAAGGATCTTCACCTTAAGTTCTTTCTCGATGTTGAGCACCTGCTTCGATGAGAGGTCGTCGTCGAAAATCACCAGACCTATCTCATGATCCTCGACATACTTGCGTATTTCCTCAAGCTTTCCGGTGCCTACATATGTGCGTGGATTCGGATAGTCGAGTTTCTGAATGAATTTCTTTTCCGGCTCCGCGCCTGCAGTCTTGGCAAGAAATTCCAGCTCGTCGAGATATTCGTTGACTTTTGCTTCGTTCTGCTTTTGGGTCACAAGGCCTACGAGAACGGTCCGCTCGTTTTCTTCTTTATTTATAATGTTATCTTCTATCATTTTTTCTTATACTTCTATATAAGAATTAACATTTCTCGCTCCCCTTAGTTTTATAGGGAGCGAGAAATTCTCAAAAAGTCAGTCAATGCTTGCATCGACCTTCTCCAATTTTATTTTGCAAGTCTTTTCAGCAAATCTGTCAGGAATTTCCAATATTGTTCCACCGAGGGAATATTGGCTTTTTCATTCGGGCTGTGTATATCTTTGAGGGTGGGGCCGAACGATATCATGTCCATACCCGGCATTTTCGCAAGGAAAATTCCACATTCAAGTCCTGCATGCAAAGCTTCTACTTTTGGCTCATGCCCGAAAAGATCCTTGAAGCTTTCTACAGCTGTCTTGAGGAGTTTGCTGTCGGGATTCGGTGCCCATCCGATACTCGGATCGTTGGTGACCACCACGCATCCGATATTTTCATAAAGAGCTGTTATCCTGTCGGTGATTTCCTCTCGTTTGCTGTCTACGGATGAACGCTGATGGCTTGTTATGATGACTTTTTCACCCTCCTTGTGCACACTTGCAAGATTTGATGAAGTCTCGACCAAACCCGGCACTGCCAGACTCATGCCCTGGACTCCATTGGGGGTCCCGAATATAGTGGAGACAAGCGGACTCACATATGGCTCGGCAATCATTGTAGAGGGTTTTTCCTTCAACTCCACAGTAAAAGTGAACTCATCACCCTCGGCAAGCTTGAGTTCCTCATGGATTGTGGCATTGAAGATCTCAGCCATTTTCTCAAGAGTTTCTTCCTGACCCTCGGCAACTCCGATGAGCGCCTTCGCTTCGCGTGGTATGGCATTCGGTAGGCCGCCCCCTTGGAAATCACTCAGAAGAATCATACCCAATTCATCTTCAGCAAGCCAAAGGAACCTGGCGAGGAGCTGATTGGCATTCCCTCTGCCCAAGTGAATTTCCATGCCGGAATGTCCTCCCTTGAGATGATTGATGTGCGCTTCATACCATACGTAACCTTCCGGAACACCCGCTTCTTCGATAGGGTAGGTGGCTACCGTGCACATGGAGCCGGCGCATCCGATCACTATCATTCCATGTTCTTCTGAATCAAGGTTGAGCAGGATTCTTCCGCTTACAAGGTCGGCATCCAGTCCGGTGGCTCCGGTGAGTCCCTGCTCCTCATCTACGGTGAAAACTGCTTCCAATGGACCATGTATGAGATCCGGATCGATCATGGCTGCCATCGCGGAGGCGCAGCCTAAGCCGTTGTCAGCTCCTAATGTCGTGCCTTCAGCTCTGACCCAGTCTCCTTCCACAACTGTCGTGATAGGGTCTGTAAGGAAGTTATGCTCTACATCACCTCGCTTCTCTGCCACCATATCCTGATGTCCCTGAAGCACGACGGTGGGAGCATTTTCATGACCGGGTGTGGCCGGACAGTACATCACTACATTTCCTACTGCATCTGTGGCATACTTAAGTCCATGGCGCTCCGCCCATCCGGTCAGAAACTTTTTCATCTTATCAAGATGATGAGTAGGACGAGGCACCTTGGTTATCTCTTCAAAGCATTCCCATACGAGCTTCGGCTTTAAGTCGGTAATTTTCATTTCTTTTCAGTTTCCTTTTTTTTAGCTTTTTCTTTGCTTTTGAAATTGGCATATTCTTTCGCCATGCGGGTATGGTAGCCTCGTTTTGCATATGCGGGTCCATTGTATTTCCTTGCAAATGCGGTCCAATCCTTTTTTTGAAGGGATGACAACATTCCGGAGTTGCGGATAAAGACGGCAAACATTTCAAGTTGGCTGAATTCAGATTCACAAACTTTTGCCACCATCTCTTCTACGCTTTGACATCCGCAGAGCTTGTAGTTGTAGCCTCCTATCTGAAACATTCCCCAGTAGGTGCCCATGTCTGCCGCATCTGCATTGATCTTTCGGGCATTAGTCAGAGAGGTCCATTCCTTAAGGGCATAGCCGGAGAGGCCGGATGGAACTTTCGCATCCTTTATCTTTCGTCCTTTCGTCTTGGCGTTATATTTATTGAACAGCGATTGGACATAGTTGGCCACCGGAACACCAGGAGCCCAGAATCCTTCCAGTTTGGGACCTGCTTCTATCTTGACAACAGCTTTAATTGCAGCCACTTCCACGCCAAGTTGGTCGGCTACTAACTTGAAATCTTCTTCAGTCAGAGTCTTGTATTTGACGCTTTCGTCACCTTCCGGCATGGATGATATGACAAGATTCACCATCTCATCCATTTCTTCTTGGAGTGCATACTCGACTGTATCAGCCATTATGGCTGATACAGAAAGAAATGCAAATGTGCCAATCAATAGCAGGCGCTTCATGATTCAGCTACTTTTTCAAGTGTGAGGCAAAGATGCTTCCAGAATTTGTCGACAGTTGGGATCAGTAGTTGCTCGTCGGGTGAATGTACTCCTGTCATTGTCGGACCGAAACTTACCATGTCGAGGTGGGGATATTTATCGAGGAAGAGTCCACATTCAAGTCCTGCATGGATGGCCTTGATGGCCGGCTTCACTCCAAAAAGTTCTTCGTATGCTTCAGCAGCTATCTTCATGATAGGTGAGTTCATGTTTGGTGCCCAACCGGGATAGCCGTCGGAATGGTCCACTTTTGCTCCGGCAAGCTGGAAATGAGCCTCTACCTGGCCTGCTATGTCATATTTGCGACTTTCCACGCTTGAACGCTGGGATGTAGTGACTTTGATACGGTTGTCGCCTTCCATCTTGACGGCTGCAAGATTGGTGGAAGTCTCGACAAGTCCTTCTATATCTCTGCTCATTGAGATTACTCCGTGGGGTGCGCTGTAGAGCGCTCTCACCAGCGCAAGCGATGTGGTCTGGTCTATGCTGTATTCCGGTTTTTCTGTTTCTTCTATCGTGAGGCTGACAGATGGCTCGATTCCTGCATATTCCTTCACTATTTCATCTGCATATGCCGACAAGGCTTTCTTCACGTCATCGGCAAGTTTGGTCTCGATTCCAAATATTGCATATGCCTCTCTCGGAATGGCATTGCGAAGGTTGCCTCCATCAAATTTCACCAGCTCGAGGTTCCATTTCTGTGAGCAATTCCAGAGGAAACGGGCCACTACCTTGTTGGCATTTGCTCTTCCAAGATGGATATCTCCTCCTGAATGTCCGCCAAGAAGTCCACTGACGCTGACTTTCATATATGTGAAGTGGTCAGGTGCAAGAGAACGCTTGTATTCAAACCATGCTGTGGTGTCGATGCCGCCTGCGCAGCCTACGAATATTTCTCCGTCATCTTCAGAGTCAAGATTGAGAAGGATGTTGCCGCCGAGCATGTCTTCTCCAAGATTCTGGGCACCCTCAAGTCCGATTTCCTCATTAACAGTGAAAAGGGCTTCTACCGGACCATGCTTCAGTGTGGGATCGATCATGACTGCCATAGCCGCTGCTATTCCTATTCCGTTGTCGGCTCCGAGTGTGGTGCCGCGTGCCTTTACCCAGTCTCCGTCAATATAGGTCTCGATGGGATCTTTGAGGAAATCATGGTCTACACCTCCGTTTTTCTCTGCCACCATGTCCATGTGCGCCTGCAGGATCACAGTCGGTGCATTTTCATGGCCCGGGGTTGCATCTTTGTGCATCAACACATTGCCACATTCGTCGGTCTTGACAGCTACATTGTGTTTCTTTGCGAAATTGATAAGGAAATCGCGTATTTGCTCTTCATGGCATGATGGACGCGGCACTTTTGTCACTTCGTCGAAGCATTGCCATATAAGTTCCGGTTTAAGGTCTTTTACTTCCATTTTTCTTTTTATATGTTTAAGTTTCGTAATCTCAACTTTTATAGTTTTTTGTGGGTTGTCAGTTATTTTCAGACACCAAAGATATGAATTTTATTTGATTTTAACAAATCTTTTATATTTCTTAACGATTCTATCACGATTTTTTATTAATTTTGCATTCCGATTATGCCATTTCTAAGAATTGGCATTTGAGTTATATGGAATAATCATAATTACAACTACAATAATGAAAAAGAATCTTTACTCAGTTCTTGGTCTGGCTGTGGCTATGGCTATGGGTTGCTCCTTGGCGGCTTGCAATGGACAAAAGGATGAAAAGGCCGCTCCGGCTAAGAAAGTTGCTGTCGCAGATTCCGTAGCGCTTCCCAACTACCGCTATGTGGACATGGATACTCTGCTCACAAGATATAATCTTGCAAAAGATTACACCGAAGAGATGCTGAGAATGCAGAACAACCTTGAGAGCGAGACTAAAAAGCATCAGACTTCACTTCAGTCGCTTGCTACTCAAATTCAGAATAAAGTGCAAAATAACTCATATCTTTCTCAGGAAAGTTTCGATACAGATCAGCAGAAGCTTGCTTCCATGCAGAGCAATGCGGAGCGCACAGTGGGTATGATGCAGCAGAAGTATGCTGAAGCAGCTGCCAAGGGTCAGCAGGCTGTGACTGATTCAGTGACGGCTTTCATTGAGGAATACAATAAGAAGCACGGATATGATGCGATTTTCTATAAGGCCGCCGCTCTTCATTTCAATCCGGCTCTTGACATCACAGATGAGGTGGTGGAAGGTCTTAATGCAAGATATAATAAGGTAAAGAAATAATTAAACTATGTTCCGACGTCTGTGTGTATTGCTCGCTGTGGCGGCTTTGTCAGTCTCCCCGGTCGCCTTCAGGTCTTTTGCCAAAGGCTGGGAGCCTGTGCGCACTGATGTCTCAGGTCTCAGTTCAGTAGCCAGGGATAATGACGTGGAGATCAGAGTGTCTCCCGGCTATGTTGTGGTGGCGTCTTCAGCTCCTGTGCAGATAAAGGTTTTCACTATTCTCGGTCAGGTAGTCAGCAGTGAATCGCTCCCGGCCGGAACAAGCCGTCTGCCTCTTTCTCATGGCGTATATATCGTGAAAGCAGGGGATATCACCTGCAAGATTGCTGTCTGAATCGGGGTCTGTAATATTTTTGTCCTATGGAAGCAATTGATTGGAAAAATCTACCTTTCGGATATATCAAGACCAACTATAATGTCCGTTGCACTTTTAGCGACGGCAAGTGGGGTCCGATAGAGGTGTCTGATTCAGAATATATCCCGATGCATATGGCTGCTGCTTGCCTTCACTATGGTCAGGAGGCATTTGAGGGGCTGAAGGCTTTCCGCGGTGCCGATGGCAAGATCCGTGTATTCCGCATGGATGAGAATGCTGCCCGTTTTCGCCGTTCTGCAGAGGGAATCATGATGGAGCCTCTTCCCATCGACATATTCTGTGAGATGGTAAGAAAGGTTGTGGGCTTAAATGCTGAATTTGTGCCTCCTTACGGTACAGGTGCGAGCCTTTATATCCGCCCGCTTGAAATTGGTATTTCTCCTCAAGTCGGTGTGAAACCTTCCAAAGATTATATGGTGGTGATGTTTGTCACTCCTGTTGGTCCTTATTTCAAGACCGGTTTTGCACCAACTAAGGTGTGCATGAGCCGCAACTACGACCGTGTGGCTCCTCTCGGCACAGGTGCCTTCAAGATCGGTGGCAATTACGCTGCTTCCCTTAAGGCCGGTGAACTCGCTCACGATTTGGGGTATTCCGTTATGTTCTATCTTGACCCGAAAGAAAAGAAATATCTTGATGAATGTGGGGCCGCCAACTTCTTCGGTATCCGTGGAAATAGCTACATCACTCCTGATTCAAGCTCAATTCTTCCTTCGATCACTAACAAGAGTATTTGCCAACTTGCTGAAGACCTTGGCATGACAGTGGAACGCCGCCACATTCCTGTAGAGGAACTTGAAACTTTCGACGAGGTCGGAGCTTGCGGTACAGCCGCTGTAATTTCACCCGTAGGTGTGATTGATGATATCGACACGGGAAAGAGTTATAAGTATGGCGACGGCACTCCCGGCGAGAAATCGACAATTCTCTATAATAAACTTCGTGCTATTCAGCTTGGAGAAGAACCCGACACTCACGGCTGGGTTGAGATAATTGAAGAAAAATAAGATAGCAAGTATTGTCTACGCTATTAGCCGTAATAATCAATAATATACTAAGAATTGTGCATTATGCATTATGAATTGGTTTTAAGTAAATATTACGAGGAGGGCTCAGCCCTCCTCGATTTGCTTCTGACCCACTCGGAAATGGTAGCCCGCAAAGCCATTGCAGTGGCTGACTCTGCAAACCTCAATATCAATAGGGATTTCATATTCAATGCAGCCATGCTCCATGATATTGGTATTTTCAAGTGCAATGCCCCCGGAATATATTGTTATGGAGAGGAGCCATATATACGTCATGGCATTATTGGAGGAGAAGTACTAAGGAAAGAAGGTCTTGATGAGGCTTACGCCAGGGTATGCGAGCGTCACACAGGTGCCGGACTCACTGCAAAAGAAATAGCAGAAACGGGATTGCCGCTTCCGCATTTAAATTTGCTTCCTGAGTCTTTGGAAGAAAAATTGATTTGCTATGCAGATAAATTCTTCAGTAAATCAGGAGATCCTAAAGAGGAAAAATCCTTGGATAGAGTGAGAAAGTCAATGGCAAAGTTTGGGATAGATTCCCTCAATCGCTTTGATGTCCTCCACGCTATTTTTACTTCTCGATAACCTTGTAAGGGACGCACGGCCCGTGTGTCCTTATAGCTTTTTCTCATGAGTGGCACACCAGTCGGCTATCACGCACTCTCCGCATTTCGGATTTCTGGCGGTGCATACGTAACGTCCGTGGAGTATCAGCCAGTGATGAGCATTAGAAAGTTTATCCTCAGGGATATTCTTGACGAGTTCCTTTTCTGTCGCTAAGGGAGTAGGGGAGTCCTTGGTGAAACCGATGCGGTTGCATACTCTGAATACATGTGTGTCAACAGGCATTGCGGCCTTTCCCCATACTACAGCCAGCATCACGTTGGCGGTCTTGCGTCCCACTCCCGGCAATTTCATAAGATTGTCGATGTCGGATGGCATCTCTGAATTGAATTCCTCCACAAGCATACGCGCTGCCTTTAAAAGGTGGCGCGTCTTGTTGTTAGGAAACGTGACGCTTTTGATGAAAGGGAACACTTCCTCTTCCGTGGCCGCGGCTAATGATGCCGGATCCGGATACGCCTCAAAAAGGGCCGGCGTGACCATGTTGACTCTCTTATCAGTGCATTGCGCAGATAAGATCACAGCAAGAAGAAGATGAAAGGGAGAGTCATAATTAAGTTCCGTCTTCGGCTCAGGCATTATCTCCTCAAAAGTTGAGATAATCCTCTCATATCTCTCAGCTTTCCTCATTTAGTGCGCAGCTACGAACTCATCAAGGAATCTTACGTCGTTCTCGCTGAAGAGACGAAGGTCTTTGACAAGATATTTCAGATTTGCGATGCGCTCGACGCCCATTCCGAATGCGTAGCCGGAATATTCTTCCGGATCTATACCACATGATTTAAGCACGTTGGGATCTACCATGCCGCAACCGAGAATCTCTACCCAGCCTGTTCCCTTGCACATTGCGCATCCCTTTCCGCCACATATGCCGCAGCTGATGTCCATCTCGGCGCTTGGCTCGGTGAATGGGAAGTAGCTTGGACGAAGGCGGATTTTAGTCTCCGGTCCAAACATTTGCTGTGCGAATTCAAGAAGCACCTGTTTCAGGTCGGCGAAGCTTACGTTCTTGTCGATATAAAGGCCCTCTACTTGATGGAAAAAGCAGTGCGCGCGAGCGGAGATAGCTTCATTGCGGTATACGCGTCCCGGACATACGATGCGGATCGGGGGCTGAGTATGCTCCATTGTGCGGGTCTGTACGCTTGAAGTGTGGGTGCGCAGAAGGATGTCGTCTTTGCCATCCCGCTGGATGAAGAAAGTGTCCTGCATATCGCGTGCAGGATGGTCTGCCGGGAAATTAAGTGAGCTGAATACGTGCCAGTCATCCTCGATCTCCGGTCCTTCCGCAATTGTGAAGCCCATATTGCCGAAGATGTTGATAATCTCATTCTTCACCAGCGAAAGTGGATGGCGGGTGCCGAGTGGAAGTGGAGACGCGGTTCGCGTAAGGTCGATGTTCCCTTTTTCTTTTTCGGCGTTCTCTGCAAGCGCTTCTTTGAGAGTGGCAAGTTTTTCTGTTGCCATGTTCTTAAGCTCATTGAGTTTCTGTCCTAATTCGCGCTTCTGTTCGGCCGGAACGGTACGGAACTCGTTCATGAGAGAAGAAATTTCTCCCTTTTTGCTCAAGTATTTTATGCGTAGCTGCTCTATGGCCTCGGCTGTTGATGCCTGAAGCGCAGAAATCTCAGCTTTAAGTCCTTCTATCTTCGATAGCATGTGTATGATGTTATTTTATGAGTTTCACTAATTCATGTTATGACTTACCTCATTATCCTATCCCCATAACCCTCAGTTTTCGAAAGCGAAAGTTGAATTATGTTGTTTCAATCTGCAAAGATACAAAAAAATCTCCATATTCCCAAATCTATTGTTTAGCCCGGAATACGTGTGAATTTTTTAGAGGCGATATGGTGTATATTCAAAAAATTAATGTAACTTTGCAGACGTATTTCCGACGTTTTGTCAGAAACTGGGAATTTTGACCCTTAAATGACTAATCTTCATAAAAATGAAAAATATACTTGTCATAGGCAGTACAGGCCAGATTGGCAGTGAACTGACGATGAAGCTTCGTGGTCTTTATCCTGGAGGCAATGTCGTGGCAGGATATATTCCGGGGGCTGAACCTAAAGGCGTGCTTCTCGAATCCGGACCATCTGCAATCGTTGATATCACTAATGCCGGCCAGATAGCCGATGCGGTGAATAAATATAAGGTAGATACTATTTATAATCTTGCGGCCCTTCTCAGCGCAGTGGCCGAGGTGAAACCTCAATTGGCCTGGAAAATCGGTATCGGAGGTCTTTTCAATACTCTTGAGGTGGCTCGTGAAAAAGGGTGCGCGGTATTCACACCAAGTTCAATAGGAAGTTTCGGTAATTCCACGCCTCATACCAAGACTCCTCAAGATACAATACAGCGTCCGGAGACAATGTATGGCGTGACCAAAGTGTCAGGTGAACTTCTCAGTGACTATTATGCAAAGCGCTTTGGAGTGGATACCAGATCCGTCAGATTTCCGGGTCTTATCAGCTATGTCGCGCCTCCGGGTGGCGGAACCACAGACTATGCCGTAGATATTTATTATTATGCAGTCAATGGCGAGACTTTCAAATGTCCGCTGAAGCCGGGAACATTGATGGATATGATGTATATGCCTGATGCCCTGCGGGCTGCAGTGGAAATAATGGAGGCTGATCCTTCCAAACTCAAGCATCGGAATTCTTTCAATATCACTGCTATGAGTTTTGATCCGGAAGAAATTTATGCCAAAATCAAAGAGTATGTTCCCGATTTCAGGATGGAATACGAACTTGATCCTCTGCGCCAGAAAATCGCCGACTCATGGCCCGATAGCCTCGATGATTCCTGTGCCCGTGAAGAGTGGGGATGGAAGCCGGAATATGATCTGGATGCTATGACTCAGGATATGCTCAAGAATCTACGCCTCAAACTTCATCCGGATGCCTGATCTGTTTAGGCCTCGTCTTATACTTCGACAAACGCGTAAATAACTCTTATTAATTGGTCAAAAACGCTGATTTCATATCCGATTTCAGTGTTTTTTATTATCTTTGCGTCTCAATTCAGGATTCGCAGGCGTTTCTTGAAAATTATGAGATTGAAAATATTTGATATTAAGGAGATTAGCGATTTGTATCCTTCTTTAAATATTATTCTTTAACCTCATTATTGCGTAATAAATCGATTAAACTAATTAACCTTTCAAACAAGTTTAAAGATAATGAATGTCCGAAAACATCGACTGACGATGATGCTCGTAGGAATATTAACTTTCAGCTTTCATGCTTTAGCTCAAAATCAAGAGGCGGCGATGCTTATCATGGGAGCTATGGGTGTGAATCCGGATTCTGTTCCTATCAGCAGAGAGGAGTGTATCGACATAGCTCTGAGTCAGAGTCCTACCATACGCATTGCGGATATGGAAGTAAAAAGAGTCAATTATTCAAAGAGGGAAACAATCGGCAATCTGCTGCCTCAGATCGGATTTTCTCTTTCATATCAGCGAAGCATAGAGTTGCAGACTATCCGCATGAACATGGGAGGCGAGAGTCAGAAACTGAAAATGGGTTCCGACAATACATGGAATACCGGTTTTTCTCTTTCCCTGCCTATCATTGCTCCTGCTTTGTGGAAGGCAATTTCCATTTCCGACACTCAAATTGCCCAAAATATCGAAAGTGCGCGTTCAAGCCGGCTTGAACTTGTAAATCAGGTCAACAAGGCGTATTATGCTCTTATGCTCGCCATATCTTCAAAAGATGTGATTAAGCAAAATTATGACATTGCAAAATACACTGCAGAAGTTTATAAAAACCAGTTTGAACAGGGCACGGCATCCGAATATGACGTTTTGCGATCTGAAGTTCAGGTAAAGAACATCGAGCCTACTTTGCTGGATGCCGATATTTCTGTGAAGCAGTGCCAGCTGTCGCTCAATGTGCTCATGGGGATTGATGACGCGCTCAATCTCTATCCAACCACGACTATGGAGGATATGCAGAAGGATATGTACGGGTATCTGCTTGAATCAAAGAGTTTGGCCAACAACTCTTCTCTTCGTTCTTTAGAGCTGCAGCAGAAGATGGCTGCCCAGAATGTGACGCTAAAGAAATTTGCATGGATTCCGACTCTTGGAGCGAGCTTCAATCTCAACTGGTTGTCATTGAGCAATGGCGGAATGTTCAATGATTTGGATTTCTCGCCTTATTCCAATGTGGGTTTGAGCCTTTCAGTGCCAATTTTTTCCGGCGGCACGAAGTGGAATCAGATGAAGCAAGCCCAGGTGCAAGTTGCCGAACTTGGACTTCAGCGCGAAAATCTTATTAATAGTCTCAATATGCAAGTTGACCTTGCTCTTGATAACATCAACCGGCAGGTGAAACAGATAGATTCCTCTAAGGAGGGAGTTCGTCAGGCCAAAAAAGCTCATGATATCATGTTGAAGAGTTTTCAGATTGGAGCCGCTTCATATCTGCAACTCCGTGATAGTGAACTTGCCGACACAAGCGCTCAGCTATCGTATCTGCAGGCAATATATAATTATCTCGTTTCCACAAGCGAACTTGACCTTCTTCTTGGCAAAGACTCAGCTATAGTTAAAGCAAATTTATCAAAATGAAAACTTATAAATATGTTTATTCGGCTCTTGTGCTGGCTCTTGCACTGGCCGCTTGCGGCAAGGACAAAGCCGACAAAGAGAATGAAAAGGAAGACATTCCGGTAGTGAAGACATTGAAGGTTGGCGAGCAGGATGTTGACCAGATTGCAGTCTACACAGCTACTGTCGAACCGGAAGTGATCAATAATATCTCTGCGCAGATGGCAAACCGTATCAAAGCCATTTATGTTGATGAAGGTGTGCGTGTGGCCAAAGGTCAGAAGCTTGTGCTTCTTGACGATGTGAACACGACTCAATATGAACTTGCTGTCGACAATGCAAAGGCCGCCCTGCGCAATGCTCAGATCAATTACGATCGTTCGGTAGAGTTGCTCAAAATTGGTGGTGGAACCCAGCAGCAAGTTGATCAGATGGAGATGACGCTCACAAATGCTAAAAATTCTGTGGCTCAAGCCGAACGTACTCTTGCCAATGCCCGTGAAAATATGGTGCTTACATCTCCTATTGATGGGGTGGTGACTAAACGCAATTATGATCCGGGAGACATGACAGGTGCTCTTCCTGTCCTGACTGTCGCTAAGATCAATCCTGTGAAAGTCGTGATCAATGTCAATGAGTCGCAGCTTTCTTCCATCAGCAAGGGGATGCCTGTGGATCTTACTTTTAATACTTACGGTGATGAGATTTTCAATGGCACGGTGTCTCTTGTAATGCCAACTGTAGATGCCGCAAGTCGCACTGTCGGTGTCGAAATAACTCTTCCGAATTCCGATGGACGCGTGCTTCCGGGGATGTTTGGACGCGCTACGGTGTCTCATGGTAAGGCGCTCCATGTAGTGGTGCCTGACCGTGCGGTGGTGAAGCAGCAGGGTAGTGGCGACCACTATGTTTATGTGCTTCAGAAAGATGGCACTGTATCTTTCAATAAGGTGGAACTTGGTCAGCGTATTGGCACTAACTATGAACTTATTTCCGGTGTCCCCGCTAATTCAGAAGTAGTTGTGGAAGGTCAGAATGCTTTGGCCAACGGCAAGAAAGTCCAAGTGATCAAATAATTTATTGTTTAAATGTTTAAAAGTTTAAATGTTTAGAGTTTTATTGTTGTAAAAATGCTAATCTCTTATTATTAAACTTCTTAAACTCATAAACCACTAAACCCCTAAACCAAATGAGTCTATATGGATCAGCGGTGAAGCGACCGATCATGACCACTCTCTGCTTCGTGACGGTAGTGATTCTTGGTCTTTTCTCGCTTACGAAACTTCCTGTCGATCTCTTTCCGGATATCGATACCAATACTATTATGGTGATCACTATATATCCCGGCGCAAGTTCCGAGGATATAGAACAGAACGTCACCAAACCCCTTGAGAATGTGATGAACTCAGTGGAACATTTGAAGCACATTACTTCCGAGAGCCGTGAAAATACTTCCGTGATTACTCTTGAGTTTGAATACGGATATGATATCGACGATCTTACCAATGATGTCAGGGATAAATTGGATATGGTGGCTTCCTCTCTGCCTGATGACTGCGAGAATCCGATCATATTCAAATTCTCTACAGATATGATTCCTATCTGTCTCCTCTCTGTGGAGGCAAAAGAGAGTATGGCAGGTCTCTACAAGATTCTTGACGACGGCGTGGCAAACCCCCTCGCCCGAATCGACGGAGTCGGTACGGTATCTATTTCGGGAGCCCCTAAGCGTGAAATCCACGTGTATTGCGATCCTAATAAATTGGAGGCTTATCACCTTACGGTGGAAGGGATCGCAGGTATCATTACTGCCGAAAACCGGAATATCCCCGGTGGCTCTTTTGATATAGGCAGCAATACATTCTCTCTTCGTGTGCAAGGAGAGTTTGATGAAACTTCCGAGCTTCTCAATATCCCGGTTGGATCTTACAATGGTTCGATCGTTTATCTTAAGGATGTTGCGCAGGTAGATGACTCGTTTGAGGAGCGTACACAACACTCCTATATCGGTGGTAAGGAAGGTGCCATTATTGTCATTCAGAAACAAAGCGGCGCTAACTCCGTGCAGATTTCTGAGAAGGTGATGAAGATGCTTCCCAAACTTCAAAGGAACCTCCCTTCTGATATCAAACTCGGTGTGATAGTCGACACTTCTGATAATATCCGCAACACTATCGCTTCGCTGGAAGAGACAGTGCTCTACGCTCTTCTCTTTGTGATGCTCGTGGTGTTCTTCTTCCTCGGACGTTGGAGGGCTACCATGATCATTGTGATCACGATCCCTGTCTCTCTTATTGCTTCGTTTATCTATCTTTACGCTACCGGCAATACACTTAATATTGTTTCTCTCTCGGCCCTTTCGATTTCTATCGGTATGGTGGTCGACGATGCTATTGTGGTTCTTGAGAACGTCACGACGCATATCGAACGTGGATCCGATCCGAAGCAGGCTGCCGTGCACGGAACTAATGAGGTTGCGATTTCGGTTATTGCGTCTACACTTACGCTTATAGCTGTATTCTTCCCTCTTACTTTGGTGACCGGTATGACCGGTGTTCTTTTCCGTCAGCTCGGATGGATGGTATGTATAATGATGGTGATTTCCACCACCTGCGCACTCTCGCTTACTCCGATGCTTTGCTCTCAGTGGCTGCGTCGTGTAAATCATCACAGTGAACTGTTCATCAAGCTTTACGGTCCGATAGAAAGGGGGCTTGATAGATTCGACAATTGGTATGCCGGTGTGCTCCGTACGGTGGTTTCTCACCGTACCGTGACCGTCGTTGTTTGTCTTGGAATATTTGCAGGCTCTATCTTCTTGATGAAGTTTGTGGGCACTGAATTCTTCCCGACTCAAGATAACGGGCGCCTTGGAGTGAGCCTGGAACTTCCTATCGGTAGCCGTGTGGAAAGAGCTTATGACGCCACCTATCGTCTTGATTCTCTCTGGCGCGTTAAATATCCGGAAATAAAGGTTAGTTCGTTTACGGTGGGCCCCGCTTCTTCCGATAACACCTTCGCATCTTTGAGCGACAATGGTGCCCACATCGTTTCAATGAATATTAACCTTTATGATAAGGTTGACCGTAAACGGGGCATAAGGGAAATTGCCGACGGTATGCGTAATGATATCAAGGAGCAGTTCCCGGAATTCGTGAAGGCTCAGGTCAATGTCGGTGGTGGCCGTAGTTCCGGAATGGGTGGCCAGTCTGTAGTCGACTTTGAAATATATGGGTATGATTTCACTGCTACCGATTCTGTTGCCAGAATGCTCAAGCAAGCTCTTATGGGTATTGAGGGAACTGCCGACGTCATGATATCACGTGGTGACTATCAGCCGGAATATCAGGTTGATTTCGATAGGGAGAAACTTAGTCTCTATGGCCTTAATCTCGCTTCAGTGGCGCAGATGCTCCGTAACCGTGTAAACGGCGCCACTGCTTCGCAGTTCCGTGAAGATGGTGAGGAATATGACATAAAGGTGATGTTTGACAAGAAGCACCGCACGACTCTTGAAGACCTTGAGAATATTGTGGTTGCGACTCCTTCCGGTGGACAGGTGCGCATCAAGGAGCTCGGAAAGGTTGTCGAGCGTTTCACGCCTCCGACTATCGAGCGTAAAGACCGTGAGCGTCTTGTCACTGTATCTACCGTTGTCGACGGTGTCCCGATGAGCCAGGTAGTCGAGCAGGCTGAGATCCTTATCGATCAGATGCATCTTCCGGCCGGCATTACAATACAGCTTGCAGGAAGTTATGAAGACCAGCAGGATTCATTCTCCGATCTCCTAATGCTTGGTATCCTCATCGTGTTGCTTGTCTACATCGTAATGGCTGCTCAGTTTGAGAGCTTCACTTATCCGGGTATAATCATGACCTCACTTCTCTTCGCTTTCTCAGGTGTGTTCCTGATTCTTTGGCTGACGGGGCATACGCTCAATGTGATGTCGATGATCGGTGCTATCATGCTTATCGGTATTGTGGTGAAGAATGGTATTGTGCTTATCGACTACATTATTCTAAACCGTGAGCGTGGCATGTCGATCCGTCGCGCTGTGATTGACGCCGGTCGTTCGCGTTTGCGCCCTGTGATCATGACCACTGCAACCACCATTCTTGGTATGGTGCCGATGGCTGTGGGTTCCGGTCAAGGTGCCGAGATGTGGCAGCCAATGGGAACGGCTGTGATCGGTGGTCTGACATTCTCGACCATCCTGACCCTTCTGTTTGTCCCTGTACTCTACTGCTCATTCGCCGGCCGTGGTGTCCTCAACATCCGCAAGAAGCTTCGCAATGAAAAAAATAAATAATCAAGCACTCAGTCATGTCTTGCAACTGAAGACTAAAGACTGAAGACTAAAGACTAAAACAATGAAATCAATATTTATAGCGTTTGATCAGGCACACTATGAGAAGATAGTGGATATTCTGACTCAGAGCAACTGCCGTGGATATACTTCTTTTAACGATGTGCAGGGGCGTGGCAGCCACAAGGGTGAGCCTCACTACGGGAGTCATGCTTGGCCCGGTCTTGCAAATGCGATAATCACGATTGTCGATGACAGCCATGTAGATCCCTTGCTCGCCAAACTTCATCAACTTGATGAAGACCGGCCGATGCTTGGGCTCAGGGCGTTCGTATGGAACGTAGAAAAAACAATATGATAAAGGAAATGCTTCCCCTATGACTTGGGGAAGTATTTTTTTGCAATAATTCCAATTTTTTTATAATTTTACATCCGAACTTTGTTGTATTCGTTTTCATCGTTGCCAACTGTATGCGATGAAAACAATGGCAACAATGACAATAAAGAAAACTACGAAAACAAACTAAACCATGTACAAAAACTTCCAAACCCATCTCTCCAAGGAACTCGACTCCATTAAGGAAGCCGGTCTTTATAAAAATGAAAGAATCATCGTCACTCCCCAGAGTGCCGACATAAAAGTCGAGGGTACAGAAAATGATGTCCTCAATTTCTGCGCTAACAACTATCTCGGCCTTGCCGACAATTCGCGCCTCATTGAAGCTGCCAAAAAGGCCATGGACAATAGGGGCTATGGTATGAGCTCGGTGAGATTCATCTGTGGCACTCAGGATCTGCATAAAGAACTTGAAAAAGCTATTTCAGATTATTTCCGGACTGAGGATACTATTCTTTACGCTGCCTGTTTCGATGCAAACGGAGGTCTCTTCGAACCTCTTTTCACGGAAGAGGATGCTATCATTTCCGACTCCCTAAATCATGCATCGATCATTGATGGTGTGCGTCTATGCAAGGCTAAGAGATTCCGTTATGCAAACGCGGATATGGCTGATCTTGAGCGTTGCCTGAAGGAAGCCGATGAGCAGGGATGCCGCTACAAGATCATCGCTACCGACGGTGTATTCTCTATGGACGGCAATGTGGCTCCGATGGATAAGATCTGCGAGCTCGCCGAAAAATATGATGCTCTCGTGATGGTGGATGAATCACATTCTGCCGGTGTGGTTGGCCCTACGGGTCATGGTGTGGCCGAGCAGTTTGATTGCTATGGAAAAATCGATATATTTACCGGCACTCTCGGAAAGGCTTTCGGAGGCGCTATGGGTGGGTTCACTACAGGTCCGAAAGAGGTGATCGATATGCTCCGTCAGCGAAGCCGTCCATATCTCTTCTCCAACTCTGTCGCTCCTTCGATAGTAGGAGCAAGCCTTGAGATGTTCAAGATGCTAAAGGAATCGAATGAACTGAACGCTAAACTAAAGGAAAACGTCAACTATTTCCGCGACAAAATGCTCGAGGCCGGTTTTGATATCAAACCTACTCAGTCTGCCATCTGTGCGGTGATGCTCTACGATGCAAAGCTATCTCAGGAGTTTGCTGCGGAAATGCAGAAGGAGGGAATATTTGTTACCGGCTTCTACTACCCCGTAGTTCCTAAGGGTCAGGCCCGTATCCGTGTGCAGCTCTCCGCAGCACATGAGAAGGAGCATCTTGACCGCGCTATCGCAGCTTTTATCAAAGTAGGTAAGAAACTTGGAGTCCTCAAATAGTTGTCGTCATTCTCAACGTTTTCATCGTTTTCAATGTTTATTAAGTGTTAAACCTATTGTTTCCGGTGAAAAATAAGAAAACCCCGACAACGATGAAAACTAAATAAGAAGACATGAAAAAATACATCTTCCCGTTACTGCTCCTTGCCATTACAGCGTGCGGAGCGAAAGCACAGGACAATTCGGCAGCTCCTCAGGAGCAGGTGATAGCTGTGGCTGACCGCGTGGCAGCCCCCGATTTTACTCTGAATGATATCAACGGAACCCCTCTTTCTCTTTCCGATCTTAAAGGAAAGTGGGTGATTCTTGATTTTTGGGGCAGTTGGTGCCCGTGGTGTATAAAGGGGTTCCCGGCATTGAAGGAAGTGTACAAACAGTATGACGGTAAGGTAGAAGTCCTCGGCATCGATTGTGGCGACACAGAGGAATTATGGAAGGCTTCAGTGGCGAAGCATGAATTGCCTTGGCTTCAGGTGTACAATCCGAAAGCTTCTGATCTCACTGCAATCTACGGAATTCAAGGTTTCCCGACTAAGTTTATCATAGATCCCGAAGGTCGCGTAGCCAACGTCACTGTAGGCGAGGATCCAGCCTTCTTCGATGTACTGAAATCCCTCGTAAAATAAAAATGATCACATAATGGCATTTACACTGTATGGTAGGGACGCACGGCTCGTGCGTCCTTTCGCGTTTGGATGCCGATAATGCATTATGAATAATCAATTAAAAGAAGGCTTAAGCCATCGAAGCAAGTTTATTGTAGTGCAGCACCTGACAGCTAAGGCTATAGGCAGCGGTGATCTTCCCGTGCTTGCTACTCCAGCCATGATAGCCCTTATGGAGAATGCCGCTATGCTTGCGGTGGCTCCTCATCTTGCCGAAACCGACACGACGGTCGGAGGCTTCATGGAATGTTCACACCTCAAGCCAACTGCCATGGGCGACGAAGTAGAGGCTGAAGCAGTCCTCGTAAAGATTGAAGGCAAGTCCCTTCACTTCGACATTGCCGCGTATGCAGGTGGCAGAAAGATAGGGGAGGGGCATCATATCCGCTACGTAGTGGATCGTGACCGCTTCCTCTCCAGAATCTGATCTCCATTAACACTCACCTCAGACAGAAGCTCAAAAGGACAAAAGAAAATTATTTGTTTCTGTCTTAAAGACGCTGAAAAAAGAGTCGGAGGACATATCGCTATGCTCCCCGACTCTATCATCGTATTATAGTTAGCGTTGGTGATTATTCTTATCTTACCACCGTCTTCACCACAGCCTTACCCTGGCGGATGATGTAGATACCATTGGCAAGCCCTTCGGTAGTATCCGACACCTTAAGGCCGTTCATGTTGAAGACCTCATAAGGAAGTGTGTAGTCGATTGTTCCATTGTCACCTATAGGTATGCTCTCGACTGCGTTCAGACCGTTTTCATCAACCGCAACCTGAGCTACGGGACCGTCGTTGTAGAGGGTCTCGGCTATGATCGAGCATACCCCGTCGATGTCTCCCTCGCCCTGGGCACGGGTATTAAGGCTCTCAAGGTCGACGTGGAGCGTAACGAGACCGTTCACATCTACGGTAGCGATCTCCGGATTTGTAGAGCGCCAGAAGATCTGAGGCAGAGTGGCGTTTTCAGGCCATACTGTAGCGGTCAGCTGGAAAGTGTCGCCGGCCTTTCCGGAAATCTTGTCCGCACCCTCTATCTTGATCTCTTCGGCGTCGATCATCACGTAGCTGTCGAAGCGATCCCAGCAGGTGAAGGCATCATAGTAGGCGTCCTTCGCTTTCTCACCCTGCACGTAGAGTTTACCGCTGTAGTTGCTGAAGGTAGTGTTTGAAGCTGTCGGAGGGGTCTGCGCCGTGATGCTTACGGTGTTGGCTTTGCATCCGTCGAAGGCTTTATCGCCGATGTTCTTGACCTTATGACCCATGATGATTGAGTTGAGGCTGCTGTTTCCGGCGAAAGCAGAAGCTTCAATGGTCTCCACCGATGGCGGCAGTATGATCTCGGCAAGTGCCGTGCATCCGCTGAAAGCCTCATTACCGATTGTTTCTACGCTATTGCCGAGAGAAACGGACTTCAGATTCTTGAGATTCTTGAATTTGCCGTCAGGTATTTCGGTGATGAGACTCCCGATTCCAAGATAAGAGACATCTTCAAGACTTAGGGTCAGGCTCTCAAGCGGACGTCCCCAATACAGCTCCTTTGGTGCATAAATAGCTTCATTACTAAGAGATATGGGCAAAAGACCGTCAGAGAACGTCACTTTATTTTGTACGAAAGCAT
>CAMWJD010000027.1 GCA_947174515.1 uncultured Porphyromonadaceae bacterium | reverse complement strand
TCAAGCTATGTCACCGGTCAGGTGATCCAGGTAGACGGCGGCATGAATATGTAATCTTCACATATGTATCCTAAATATGCAATCATAGTCGCCGGAGGGGTAGGAAGCCGCTCCGGCGATTCTCTTCCCAAGCAGTTCCATGACATATGCGGACATCCGATGTTATGGTGGTCGGTGCGTGCATTTCATAATGAAGATCCAACCACAAAAATAATCGTAGTTATGCATCCTGATTATATTGAACTGTGGAAAAAAACATGCGGTGAAGATTGTCCGAAGCATACTGTAGTAGCCGGAGGATCTACCCGCACAATGTCAGTTGCAGCCGGATTGGCGCAGATTCCGTTTAATGATGATGCTCTCGTGGCTGTGCATGATGCCGCACGTCCTCTTGTGAGTGAACGAATGATTCGCGAAGGATATAAAATGGCGAGTGAACGGTCTGTTGGTATTCCTGCAGTTCCCGTAACCGAGTCAATACGAAAAGGCTCCCTGCACGACAGCATAGCAGTGGACAGATCTGAATTCCATATCGTTCAAACGCCTCAGGTTTTTAACAATATGCTAATACATCTGGCATATGAAGAAGCTTTAAAATCTGCAGATCATGTCTTTACAGACGATGCGAGTGTCATAAGCTTTTTTGGACATCCCATAAGAATGTATCAGGGAGATCCGACCAATATCAAGGTCACTTATCCGGATGATTTTATAATTGCAGAATATAGACTTTCCAAATCATGACACCGGTCTACGAAGACAACCATATAATAATCGTCCGTAAAGAAATCGGCGAGATAGTGCAAGGTGACAAGACAGGCGACACTCCGCTTTCGGAAATCATCAAGCAATACTTGAAAGAGAAGTATAACAAACCGGGCAATGTATTCTGCGGAGTCGTGCATCGCATAGATCGTCCGGTGGCCGGACTTGTAATATTTGCAAAGACTTCAAAGGCTCTTGCCCGCTTGAATGAAATGCTTAAGAAAGGAGAAATCCATAAGACATATTGGGCTCTCGTGGAAGGAAAAAGATCTGAGAAGGAAGGAGAAATCGAATCTTGGCTTCAGTCTGACGGAAGGCTCAATAAAACAAGGGTAGTCAGCAAAGGGACTCCTGATGCAAAATTATCAAAGTTAAAATACCGTGTCATAGCCGAAGGAGATAGATACTCATTACTTGAAGTAAAGCTTCTGACCGGAAGGAAACATCAGATAAGGGTGCAGCTGTCTTCTACCGGAACGCCGATAAAAGGGGATCTCAAATATGGAGCCCGCAGATCCAATCCAGGTGGCGGAATCTCACTTCTTGCAAAAAAAATAGAGTTTACTCATCCGGTATCAAAAGAGAAAATCGAGATCGAAACGGAGCCTCTTCCTGAAATGCTTCCGATTATTGGCCAATAATTTGGAAATAGGATAATTTTTGACTAATTTTGCATACAAAAGAAATAGTGTGCTGTAATCTTAGGTTTGTACAGGAAATCACATTTAATTTAAACCTGTGAAGTGGGACTAAAGACTCGAGAAAGATTCATAGAAGTGGCCCGACAACTTTTTGCAAGAAAAGGAGTCGAGAATACCACTATGAACGATATCGCATCCGCATCAGATAAAGGTCGGCGAACCATATATACATATTTTAAAAGTAAGCGTGACATATATAATGCTGTCATAGAGCAGGAAACAGATATTGCCTTGTCGCAATTGAGGTCTATAGCAGCCAAAGCGATTCCGGCTGATGAAAAGCTTACCGAATACATCGATGCGCATTTCGAGACAATGCAAGAGGTGGTATCCCGTAATGGCTCGCTTAGGGCATGGTTTTTTCGTGATATCAGGAAAGTAGACAGAGCCAGAAGAATTGTAAGCCGCAAAGAGACAATTCTTCTTCAGCAAATTCTGAAAGAAGGGGTAGTTGAAGGAATTTTTGAGATTGAGAATATACCAAGAACCGCTTTGGTGATCACCAAGACCATACAAGGGCTTGACGTTCCATACATACGCGATGACCTGTCTGAAATTGGTGTAGATAAAGATGAATTGTCAAAATCATTTGTCAACATTCTTCTTTTAGGTCTACGAAAACGTTAAGGTCACAAAATACTATACTGATTTTGAGACAAATAGAAATAACATGAATTTATTAACATTAATTAACTTGATAAGACTTGACAAGAGGACAAAAATGTTGTAATTTTGTATCCGCAAACATATCGCGGGATGGAGCAGTGGTAGCTCGTTGGGCTCATAACCCAAAGGTCGCAGGTTCGAGTCCTGCTCCCGCCACCAATCAGGCTTTCGAGAAATCGGAAGCCTTTTTTAGTTGCATTTTGAACGTATTGCTCCGCAAAGAAGTTATAATCATGAAAACACCATCCTCATAGTGACGCACGGTTCGTGCAGCCTAAAGCAGTGGATACAACTGAAGCTTGAAAGAGGCGTTCAAGCCGTGCTTCCCTACGAAATAACCAGGAATAGTCAAAAAGAATCAGAAATAACTATGAGAGAAAAAGAATTTTTACCGAATATCAAAAAACTTGGTATCGAAGAAATAAATGATATGCAGAAGCGGTCGATGGCCGCCGCTTCCGAGACTAAAGAAATAATATTAGTGGCCCCTACCGGCTCCGGAAAGACTGTGGCATTCACTCTTCCGATGCTGAAATGGCTCAATCCACCTACAGGACGAGTTCAATCTATCATCATCGCTCCATCTCGAGAGCTTGTGATCCAGATAGCCGGGGTAGTGAGGGAACTTGCTTCCGGCTTCAAGGTCACGGCCCTTTATGGAGGTCACAATGTAGATGATGAAGTGAATACCCTTAGCGTGACACCGGATATCATAGTTGCAACCCCCGGCCGTCTTCTCGACCATCTGAAAAGAGGAAACGTAGATCCTGCTCCTACACGTATTCTTATACTCGATGAGTATGACAAGTCACTTGAACTCGGTTTTGAGGACGATATGCGTAAGATTTTCAACCGACTGAAAAACGTCAGCCGCATTATTCTGACCTCTGCCACGGCAAGCACTACCCTACCGGCTTTCATCAAACTGGACAACCCTCTTGAAATCGATTTTTCAGAAAATGCGGGAACCGTCAGGGAACGAATGAAGATCTACAGGGTTGATACAGAGAAAGATAAGCTTGAATCATTGCTGGGATTATTGAAAAGTATTTCTAAGAAAGATATCCCCGAGCGTACAATCATCTTCGTGAATCATCGTGAGAGCGCCGTCAGAGTGTCCGAATTTTTGAAAAAACACAAAGTCGCATGTGCGCTATATCATGGCGAGCTTGACCAATTCCAAAGGGAGGATGCAATATCGATGTTTAACAATGGCAGTACTCCGATACTTATTGCTACCGACCTGGCAGCGCGCGGACTTGATATCCGTGGAGTCAGCAACATTATCCACTATCATCAGCCGCTCACTCCGGAAACGTATACGCACCGCAATGGCCGTACAGCCCGTGTAGACGCATCTGGCGATATCTATGTCCTGACAGGTCCCGATGAGGAACTCAAGCCATTTATTGAAACAGACGGCACATACCGTCCTGACCCCAACTCAACCTCAGCTCTAAAGAGCGACAAGGCAACTATCCGCATCAGTGCAGGAAGAAAAGAAAAACTCTCGAAAGGAGACATCGTCGGGTTCCTATGCAAAGAAGGGGGACTCGAAGCGTCGGAAGTAGGGCCTATCAACCTCTCAGACCATCATGCCCTCGTTGCCGTCCCCGCCGACAAAGCCAAACGCTTGATTAAAGAATTGGAGTCAAAGAAAATCAAAGGGAACCGCCGCAAACTCACTTTGTTATAACGCGAAAAGCATAGTTGCTTCCATAAAAGTATTTAGGCACGAAGCAGCCACAATCCCATAAAATAAAGGCCCGCGAATCGGATTCGCGGGCCTTAGTATTACAAAGACTGCAATTATGCATTATTAATCATGCATTTAGCCTTGCATTTATCAGTCATTTTTGCGGAGTTTGATTTCTTCCTCTGTCAGTTCGGGATCTTTACCCCAGTCCTGCTTTGAAAGACGAACATAGTTATTGTAGCGCCAGCGTGCATTTGCCTCACAAGCCTTAAAGAGCTCATCGGCTGCATCCGGACACATCTTCTTCACAGATGCAAAGCGAACTTCGCCTGCGAGGAAGTCCTGGAATTTGCTCCAATCAGGTTCTTTGCTGTCAAGGCTGAACGGATTCTTGCCTTCCTCTTCAAGAGCAGGATTGTAGCGCCAGAGATGCCAGTAACCGCAATCAACAGCGAGTTTCTCCTCTTTCTGACTCTTACCCATACCGGCTTTCAGACCATGATTGATACACGGAGCATAAGCAATGATGAGTGACGGACCATCATAAGCCTCAGCTTCACGTATAGCCTGGAGTGTCTGAGCGTTGTTAGCACCCATTGCAATCTGAGCTACATATACATAGCCGTATGTAGTAGCCATCAGACCGAGATCTTTCTTACGGATACGCTTACCTGCTGCTGCAAATTTAGCGATAGCGCCAATTGGAGTTGACTTAGAGCTCTGGCCACCTGTATTTGAGTACACCTCAGTATCAAGAACAAGAATGTTGACGTTCTTACCGGAAGCGATAACGTGGTCAAGACCACCGTAACCGATATCGTAAGAAGCACCGTCACCACCGATGATCCACTGGCTACGCTTAGAAAGGAACTTCTGATTATTAAGAACAGTCTTGCAGAGATCGCAATCGCACTTGCCGCAAGCCTCAACGAGAGCCTTACCAGCCTTGCGGGATTCCTTAGCGTCTTCGCGTACGTCCATCCACTTAGCGGCAGCGGCCTTAATTTCATCGCCGCAGCAATCGCAAGTATGGATCTTTTTGCAAGTGTCTACAAGGCGTTCACGCATCTTCTCATATGCGATATACATACCGAGACCAAACTCGCAGAAGTCTTCGAAGAGTGAGTTAGCCCAAGCAGGTCCCTGACCTTCAGCATTGGTGGTATAAGGAGTAGATGGAACAGAACCGGAGTAGATAGAAGAGCAACCGGTAGCGTTAGCCACGATCTCGTGATCGCCGAAGAGCTGAGTTATAGCTTTGACATATGGAGTTTCACCGCAACCTGAGCAAGCACCGGAGAATTCGAATAGAGGTTTAGCATACTGGCTCATCTTCACATTCTGCTGAATGTTGACGAGATCCGCTTTGTTAGATACGTGATCTTCGCAGTATTCCCAGTTCTTAGCCTGACCTTCCTGAGTCTCGAAGTGCTTCATCTCAAGAGCTTTCACGCCCTTCTTGCCCGGGCAGACATCAGCACAGTTTCCGCACCCGAGACAGTCAAGGACGTCAACCTGCTGAACGAAGCGAAGACCTTCGAGGCCCTTGCCGATAGCCGGGAGAGTATGATCCTCGCCAAATGGAGCGTTAGCCATTTCCTCTGCATTGAGAAGGAACGGACGGATAGCAGCGTGAGGACATACATAAGAACATATGTTACACTGAATACAGTTTTCAGGGTTCCACTCCGGAACGAAAGCAGCAACACCACGCTTCTCATAAGCGGCAGTTCCCTGTTCCCAAGTGCCGTCTTCGCGGCCGACGAAAGTGCTTACCGGCAGCAGATCGCCATCCTGAGCATTGATTGGCTTAACCACATTTGTGATAAACTCAGGCTCGTTGAGCTTAACAGGAGCTTCATCAGGAAGTTCTGCCCATGCCGGATCGACGTCGAGCTTCTTGTATTCGCCACCGCGGTCGACAGCGGCATAGTTCATGTTGACAATATTGTCACCCTTCTTGCCGTAGCTCTTCTTGATGAATTTCTTCATCTGCTCTACAGCGAGATCAACAGGGATAACCTCAGTGATGCGGAAGAACGCAGACTGGAGGATAGTGTTCGTACGGTTGCCAAGACCGATTTCCTGTGCTATCTTTGAAGCGTTGATATAGTAGAGAGTGATATTGTGCTTAGCAAGATACTTCTTAACCTTGTTGGGAAGGTTTTCAGCGAGCTCCTCACCTTCCCAGATAGTGTTGAGAAGGAATGTGCCGCCATCCTGCAGGCCACGGAGCACATCATACATGTGAAGGTAAGCCTGAACGTGGCAAGCCACGAAGTTAGGAGTATTCACGAGATATGTACTGCGTATAGGCTCGTCGCCGAAACGGAGGTGTGAGCAAGTGAAACCACCTGATTTCTTAGAGTCATAGCTGAAGTAAGCCTGGCAATATTTATTGGTGTTTTCACCGATGATCTTAACGGAGTTCTTGTTAGCGCCTACAGTACCGTCAGCACCGAGGCCATAGAACTTAGCCTGGAACATTCCCTTGCCTCCGACATTAATTTCAGGAAGCTGAGGAAGCGACAAATAAGTCACGTCATCCTCAATACCAACAGTGAAGCGATCTTTTGGCTCAGCTGCTTCAAGATTTTCATAAACAGAAAGAATCTGTGCAGGAGTTGTGTCCTTAGAAGAAAGGCCATAGCGTCCGCTGATGATCATTGGAGCGCCTTCAACGCCATAATAAGCTTCTTTCACATCAAGTGCAAGAGGCTCACCGTTTGCTCCCGGTTCCTTAGTGCGGTCGAGCACACAGATACGCTTGCATGAAGCCGGAACAGCCGCACGGAGATGCTTAACGCTGAAAGGACGATAGAGGTGAACAGAAACGAGACCCACTTTTTTGCCCTGAGCACGAAGATAGTCGATCACTTCCTTGGCAGTGTCTGTCACTGAACCCATTGCGATTACGACATTTTCTGCTTCGGGATCGCCATAATAGTCGAAGAGTGAATAATTACGTCCGGTGATCTTGCTTACCTCCTTCATGTATTCCTCTACGATCTCCGGAACTGCATCATAATATTTGTTGCAAGATTCACGGTGCTGGAAGAATACATCGGGGTTTTCAGCCATACCCCGAGCCACGGGAGCATCGGGAGAAAGAGCACGTTTGCGGAAATCGGCAAGAGCCTCCTGATCTATAAGAGAAGCGAGGGCATCCTGATCAATAACTTCAATTTTCTGAATTTCGTGAGATGTACGGAAGCCATCGAAGAAGTTGACGAAAGGAACACGGCTCTTAAGAGTAGCAAGATGAGCTACGCCTGAAAGATCCATAACTTCCTGCACGCTACCTTCCGCGAGCATAGCGAAACCGGTCTGGCGAACAGCCATCACGTCTTGATGATCGCCGAAGATTGAAAGCGCGTGGCTCGCAATCGTACGTGCAGACACGTTGAATACGCAGGGAAGAAGTTCACCGGCAATCTTATACATGTTAGGGATCATCAGTAGAAGACCCTGGGATGCTGTGTAGGTAGAAGTAAGCGCGCCTGCCTGAAGAGAACCATGAACAGCGCCTGCCGCTCCTGCCTCAGACTGCATTTCCTGCACATGTACGGTTTCTCCGAAGATGTTTTTTCTGCCTGCTGCACTCCAGTCGTCGACATATTCAGCCATTGTAGACGATGGCGTAATCGGGTAGATGGCAGCCACTTCTGTAAACATGTAGCTCACATGGGCTGCGGCCTGATTACCATCACAGGTCAGAAACTGCTTTTCATTGCTCATAATCTGATCGTTTTGATAAAATTATTATAGATGTTTGATTATCTTTAGTTCGTTGATTTCTATTGGTTAAAGCCAAATTTCTGTTACAATATGCAAAATTAATAAAAATTATCCAAACAACAATAAAAAAGGAGCGTGATTTTTTCACGCTCCCCAATTATTTAGGGCCCGTCTCAAAAAATGGGGCCTAAGAAGAAATTTGTGCTGAATCAATCAGCAAGAAATGCTTTTACTTTGCCAAGAACGTTATCGACTGTATAGCCGAACTTTTCATCAAGCACCTTAGCCGGGGCTGATGCTCCGAAACGCTCCATACCGAAGATTTCCCAATCGTTTTTCATCACAGGGAAGAGAGATGCCGGAAGACCGGCTGTGATTCCGAATACCTTAACTCCTGACGGGATCACTTCGTCTCTATAAGCTTTCGGCTGGCGGCAGAAGAGGCCTACTGAAGGAACAGATACCACACGGGCACCGATACCCTCTTCACCAAGTTTTTCCGCCACATGATATGCAAGAGACACTTCAGAACCGTTTGCCACCAGCACTACTTTTGTATCAGGCGCGTCATAAACTACATAACCTCCCATTTCAGCCTTAGCTGCCTCAGCCGCACGATTAGCCGAAGGAATATCTTCAAGGTTCTGGCGAGAAAGGACAAGAACTGTCGGAGATTTCTTATTTTCAAGAGCTAAACGGTAACTTTCCACAGTTTCGGCACTATCACACGGACGAAGCACAAGGGCAGCCTGGTGACCTGCGAGATTATCCATCTGCTCAAGCAGACGGATTTGAGCTTCCTGCTCTACTGGCTCATGAGTAGGGCCGTCTTCTCCTACACGGAAAGCATCATGAGTGAAGATGAACTTGACAGGAAGCTCCATGAGTGCAGCCATACGGATTGCAGGCTTCATATAGTCGGAGAACACAAAGAATGTGCCGCAGGCCGCAATGCAACCGCCATGGAGTGCGATACCGTTGCAGATACAAGCCATTGTGAGTTCAGCCACACCACTTTGAAGGAAAGCTCCTGAGAAATCGCCCTTTACAAAGGCATGGGTTTTCTTAAGGAAACCGTCGGTCTTGTCTGAGTTTGCAAGGTCGGCGGAGCTGACGATCATGTTGTGGACATGGTCGGCGAGGAATGAAAGTACAGCTGCTGAAGATGCACGGGAAGCCATGTTAGGTTTGAGAGCAACTTCAGTCCAGTCCAGATCAGGAAGTTTGCCGTCGATCCAATCCTGAAGTGTCTTTGCTTCCTCGGGATTCCTTTCCGCCCACTCGGCATATTTAGCCTTGCGCTCCTTAGCATACGCAATAAGCTCTTGACGACGGTCGGCATACAGCTTTTTCACGTCATCCCAAATCTGCCATGGATCCTTTGGATCACCACCCAGGTTGGCCACGGTCTTGTCCATATCTGCACCGGCAGCTGAAAGAGGTTGACCGTGAGTGTTTACATGTCCCTCAAGGCTTGAGCCATCAGTTGCGAGGGTCTTACGAGCCATCACGGTGTGTCCGATAATCAGAGTAGGACGCTCCTTTTCATTCCGTGCGGTTTCAAGCGCGCCTGCTATTGCAATAGGATCAGTGCCGTCTATTTCAAGGACATTCCAGTTCCAAGCCCTGTATTTAGCGGCTGTATCCTCAGAAGTAACGTCTTTCACCTTAGTGGAAAGCTGCACTTCATTGCTGTCATAGAACATAATAAGGTTATGAAGGCCGAGATTGCCGGCAATTCGACCCGCTCCTTGAGAAATTTCTTCCTGAATGCCGCCATCAGAGATGAATGCATAAGTCTTGTGTTCCACAACTTCACCGAATCGGGCAGCAAGGAAACGCTCCGCGATCGCACAACCGACCGCATATACATGTCCCTGTCCGAGAGGACCGGAGCTGTTTTCGATGCCACGGCTTACTTCAAGCTCAGGATGACCCGGAGTGGCACTGCCCCACTGACGGAAACCTTGAAGCTCATCAACCGTAAATTTCCCTGCCAAAGCAAGCACTGAATACAGCATGGTGCTCATATGGCCCGGATCGAGGAAGAAACGGTCGCGGGCAAACCAGGTTGGATCTTCAGGATCGTAGTTGAGGAAAGAAGAATACAGCTCATTTAAAAAGTCAGCGCCACCCATAGCGCCGCCGGGATGCCCGGACTTTGCTTTTTCCACCATTTCCGCGATAAGGACTCTCATATTGTCAGCACCGCGAGTGAGAATATTTGGATCTAACTTCATTGTTAAGACTAAATTATAAATTTGTGTTTATACCTGATTTTTCATTAACCGGCATTGAGCACCTGATCTTCGTTGATATCGTTGACAGGGATGTCGGTATTGACATTTTTACAGCCTACTACTGCATAGAAGAAAATATAGCCTACCATTGCGAATACAAGCCAATAGCTGCTCACATAATCGCCAGTAGTACGTGCGATCCAATCCTGAATAAACGGCATGATACCACCGCCGACAACCATTGTCATGAATAGGCCTGATGCCTTGGCAGTATATTTTCCGAGTCCTTCGGTAGCAAGATTGAAGATACCACCCCACATAACGGAAGTGCAAATACCGCAAAGGAACAGGAACAGACACTTCATCGGGACAAGTCCACTGGTAATTCTGAGGGCCGGAATACTCGGTGAATTGAATGTTATTGATTCCGGAAGAAGGATAGCTGTCAGCAGGAATGCCAAAGCGATTGATGAAACAACAATGAGCTGCAGACGGGTAGACACCTTACCGCTGATTGCAGAACTAACAATTCGGCCTACAAGCATAAGGAGCCAATAAAGAGCGGCAAGAGAACCGGCTACTGCAGCGGCGCCTTCAAACGGTTCGCGGCTGATCCACGCGTTCATTTCGCCCGGTATACCAATTTCAACACCAACATAGAAGAAGATCGCAATGACACCTAAAGTACAGTGACGGAATGAAAATGGGCTGTGTTCATAAGTGGCTTTATTCAGATTCTTCTGAGGCTCCTGAATCTTTATGAAAGAGATTACTATAAAAGCAGCCACAAAAATCACAATACCGGTGATCACAAGAGGGGCCACTGTAGACATTGAAGTTTCTTTTGTAAGCGTTCCTACGAGAACACCAACCAACATCGGAGTGAGTGTACCGGAGAGTGAATTGAGCGAACCGCCCATCTGAACAAGTTGATTACCTTTGTTGCCACCTCCGCCGAGAAGATTGAGCATCGGGTTGACTACAGTATTGAGCATGCAGACGCAAAAACCGCAGACAAGGGCTCCTAAAAGATAGATAAAAAGGTTGAGGGTAGTTGCCGAAACGCCTTCGCCGTATACTATTACATTGGCTCCGACATAGCTTGATAAAAGCTGTATGGTAAGACCAATGGCACCTACTGCCAGAGCGATAAGTGCGGTCTTTTTATAACCATATTTGATAAGCATGTTTCCCGCAGGAATACCCATAAAAAGGTAGGCGGTGAAATTCATAAGGTTACCAGCCATGCCAGCCCACTCATACCTGAAGCCCCAGATATTTCCGAAAGGAGCGGCCATGTTGGTGACGAAAGATATCATCGCGAAAATAAAGAACATCGTGATGATTGCAACTGTACGCCCCTGCTGAGGAGCCTGTACTGCTGTCGTTTTGCTCATGGTGAAATTTTTTAGTTAATGTTATTATTATAGTTTTATTAGATAATCATTTCGTATCAATATTGTCTTTCTCCGAAAATTGCAGTGCCTATCCTGACAAGATTAGCTCCTTCATCCACTGCCACAGGCCAATCACCTGACATCCCCATAGACACGACATTGAAACCACGCAAATCCGGATTCGCTTCAAGAATCCGATTGAACGTGTCTGCAATAGTGTGAAAATCTTCCCTCACGCGCTCCATATCATCAGTGTTCGAAGCCATCCCCATAACTCCGCAAATGTGAGTTGATCTCAAATTTTCAAACCCTCTTGATGAAAAGTAATCCAACAGTTCCTCCGGATAGAAACCGAATTTTGTTTCTTCACGCGCCACGTGCAACTGCATCAAGACCTTTGTCACGACACCGGCCCTTTCCGACTCCCTGTCGATTAAATCAAGAAGTCTGAGACTGTCCACGCTTTCAATGATATAGGTTTTTCCAATGATCTGACGCACCTTGTTGGTCTGCAGATGACCAATAAAGTGCCATTTGATATCCGAAGGAAGCTGAGGAATTTTCTCAAGCAGTTCCCTTACACGGCTCTCGCCGAATATACGCTGCCCGGCATCGTATGCTTCTTTTATTGCGGCAGCCGGATGAAATTTGCTTACTGCGCAAAGTTCAACGCCTTCCGGAAGAATAGAATGGATTCTTTTTATTTCCTCTGCGATCATTTGAATAAATTTCAGGTTTCTGGGGAAAGGGTTCTGATTTTAAAGACCGGCCTGTGATTCAGATTTTTCAGGCGTGTCATATTCATATGGATATACGTCCATAATAGGAGTCTCCGTGATTGACGCGATCTGATAATCGGCCATCGTGCCTTTCATACCGTCTTTAAAACGTCCGAGGGCATTCTCAAAATCTCCTGCCTGTACAAGGATGAAACTTGCCGACTTCTTTTCTTTGCCGCTTCTCTCATCAAGAGTGATGAAATTTACTTTCACCATGTAAAACTTATCGGCATAATCAGACTCATCGAAGAATATCTCTGAAATCTTAGTCTTCTTCACAGCAGAGACCGAGAATTCTCCGGAAATAAATGGGGTGATTTTTTCGATAATACGAGCTTCTGCATCAGTAAAAGTCAGTGCATCAACAAGATATGGTTCATTTACTTTCTTTACGGCGCCGTTTTCCTGCATACGGTCGTATCTAATTTTGGTTTCAAACCAGAGTGCCATTTCAATAAAATATTTAGGTTATAATACTCCCGCACACTGCGGGCAAATGCAAAGTTAGCAATAATTTTTGAGAAAACCACCGATTTACTTGCCAAATTATTCGGGAAAAATTAATTTTGCAAACTGAAATATACAATAGTCATGGGAATATACAGACAACTATTCACAACTTTCGTAAAAATAGGCGCTTTCACCTTCGGCGGAGGATGGGCAATGATTTCCATTATCGAAAAAGAGATTGTCGATAAGCATCACTGGATAGAGCGTGATGAATTTCTCGACCTCCTTGCCATCGCTCAGTCATTGCCGGGAATACTTGCTGTCAACATAGCGACCTCAATCGGCGACCGTCTGAAAGGGCTCAAGGGAGGAATCGTGGCAGCAGCCGGCACAATACTCCCCTCTTTCCTCATAATCCTCGCCATTGCGATTTTCCTCACCCCGGAGACAATAAAGGGGAGCCGTGTGCTCAGCAGTATCTTCATGGGGATACGCCCCGCAGTTGTCGCATTGATAATAGCTCCTGTCATCACCACAGCGAAAGCCGCCAAACTAAAATTGACCACCATATGGATTCCCGCCGTAGCGGCGCTTGTGATATCTCTCGACATTGGCTTCATTTCGAATCCTATCACCTGGATAGCGCTCGGAGCCATAGGAGGCTATGTCCATTGGGAATATTCAAGGAGAAGAGTCCGGGAGTAAGAGGCCATAGACCAGATTCCAGAGGCCAGAGACCAGAATTCCCTCAATTCTCAATTCTCAATTCTCAATTATTCTAAATTCTAAATTCTCAATTCTCAATTATACATGAGCATATATTTAAAAATGATATGGGCCTATTTGAAGATAGGCATCTTCGGTTTCGGCGGTGGCTATGCAATGCTTTCGCTCGTGGAGCGATCTGTAGTAGGCCCCGGCTGGATCACAGAGCAGATGTTTACTGATATTGTGGCAATCTCGCAGATGACGCCGGGACCTATCGGAATAAATTCAGCTACATACATCGGATATGTGGCTCCCGGACAAGTTACTGACGGACAACTCGCCTCCCCCATATGGGGAATACTCGGCAGCATACTGTGCACACTGGCTGTCACGGTGCCATCATTTATCCTCGTGATCAAAGCATCGCATTTCATCAGGAAACATAACGAGAGCGGCGTGATCAAAGCTATATTTTCCGGCCTCCGCCCTGTTGTGGTAGGACTGATCGCTTCAGCTGCCATTATGCTTATGAATTGGGCGAATTTCTCGCCTGACCATGATACTCGCACATTGATTTTCAGCATTGCGATCTGCGCAATATCATTCTGCCTCGTCTATTTCAAGATTCCTTATAAGGGCAAGAAAGTGGGTGTTCACCCTATTCTTGTGATCTGTTTGATGGGACTAACCGGATTCTTACTCTATTATTGATATGAACTACGAAAACACCCTTGATTGGCTATTCAAGCAGCTTCCGATGTTCTCAAGAACGGGAGCCGCAGCTTATAAACCCGGGCTTCAGACCAGCCATGATCTCGACACCTATTTCAGACACCCGCATAAAAGATTCAGAAGCATTCATGTAGCCGGCACCAATGGGAAAGGGAGTACCAGCCATATGATAGCCTCAATCTTACAAAGCCAGGGATACCGCACCGGTCTTTACACATCGCCGCATCTTGTAGACTTCCGCGAAAGAATTAAAATCAACGGCAAAATGATTGATAAAGAAGCCGTTGTTGAATTTGTGGATAAATTTCGAGAAAGCAGTTATGAGGGACATCCAAGTTTCTTCGAACTGACAATGATGATGGCATTTGATTATTTTGCCAATGAGAAAGTAGACTACGCTGTCATTGAAGTAGGAATGGGCGGACGCCTTGATTCCACCAATATCATAACTCCACTACTTTCGGTGATAACTAACATCTCGAAGGATCATACCCAATTTTTAGGAAAGACTCTCGTTGAGATAGCGCGGGAAAAAGCAGGTATCATCAAAGAGGGTGTTCCTTGTGTGGTCGGTGAAGCTGAAGGAGAAATAAGAGATGTGTTTGAAGAAAAAGGGAGTGAAGATGGCACAACCGTTCTGTTTGCCGACACTTTACGCCCATTGCAAAAATGTATCCCGGCCCCTGACGGAGGATTTGATTGCAGCAGTCCTGTCTGTGGCGACTTTCATTGTCAGCTTGGAGGAGATTATCAGAAAAAAAACATCAATACAGTCCTTGCAGCCTTATATGAGATGAAGCGCTTAGGAATTGAAATATCAGATGAGGCAATAAAAAATGGAATGGCAAATGTCAGTCAATTGACAGGATTGGCAGGAAGATGGATGAAACTTTCGGACAATCCGTTGATGATTTGCGATACCGGGCATAATGAAGCCGGAATCCGCTACACCATGTCGCAACTTGACAGAGTTGCAAAAGAAAAAGGAGGAAAGAAGCACATTGTAATAGGTTTTGTAGCCGATAAAGCGATCGATGAAATAATCGGTTTACTTCCGGAAGATGCCGTATATTATCTGACACAGGCCAACATACCACGGGCACTTCCCAAAGAGGAACTTAGAATAAAATTCCGTGAACATGGCATAGAGGCTGCTACTTACAGTACACCTAAGCAAGCGGCAGAAGCAGCGCTAAAAGACTCTTCAGTCAATGACGTGATCTATATTGGAGGAAGCACCTTCATAGTAGCCGATTATCTTACATAAGTAGCTCACAGAAATTAAACGATAATGTAATTCAAGCAGCTTGAAAAGATCTTGACATGATAACTGCGGCTAATTTTTGCGAGCTACTTAGTGTAATATTAATGGGTGGCGGTCATTTCTGATCGTCACCCATTTGCTTTTCTTCAATTTTCTTTGTATCCAATCGAGAATCTTCCAATTATTTGTTGTCATGCGAGGAGCTGTCGTCTTCTATAATGCGTTCGGATCGCGTCTTGTTTTTTGATTGGGCCGAGTTCATGTCGCTTTCCTCATGAAGGAGCACTTCCGCTCCGGTATTGTCAATGACGCGGTATTGCAAATATGCAAGTGATTCATCGGGCACGACCTTAAGGCCTCTTCCGAAACGACGTTTCCATTTGCCATAGAGAGAGAACATCCCCTTTTTGATATAGGCATCCACAAATGGATGTACATAAAGAATGAACTTCTTCACTTCAAGATGTTCGGTAAGATATTCAAGTTTCTCTTCCAACTTGTCAGTGAACAGAAGAGACGGTTGCACCTCACCTTTTCCAAAACATGAGGGACATGTCTCTTCGGTAGTGATGTCGAGCGCGGGGCGCACTCTCTGGCGGGTGATCTGCATGAGCCCGAATTTCGACAGTGGAAGTATATTGTGGCGTGCCCGGTCTTTCGACATAATGTCGCGCATGTGCTCAAGCAACTGCTGACGATGCTCAGCCTTGGCCATATCGATGAAATCCACTACTATTATACCACCCATGTCGCGCAGTCTCAACTGGCGCGCGATTTCATCGGCAGCTCTAAGATTCACATCAAGGGCATTAGTCTCCTGATCTTGAGATGCCTTACTTCGGTTGCCTGAATTTACGTCGATCACGTGCAGGGCCTCCGTATGCTCGATTATAAGATAAGCACCTGACTTAAAGGAAACAGTCTTCCCGAATGCCGACTTAATCTGCCTTGTAATGTTGAAACTGTCGAAAATCGGAACGTCTTTTGCATAAAGCTTAACGGTATCTTTCCTATCCGGTGCAATGAGGGCGACATAGTTTTGAATCTGCTCAAAAACTTCAGCATCATTAATGAAAACGTTTTCAAACGAAGGATTGAATATATCACGTATCAAACTGACCGTCCTCGACTCCTCCTCATATATCAATGAAGGAGGAGTGCTGCGCTGCATTTTTGCAATCGAGTTTTTCCATGTCTCGACCAGTGTGCGCAATTCATTTATAAGTTCCGCCACTCGTTTACCTTCAGCGGAGGTCCTGACAATAACACCGAAGCCTTTCGGAATGATACTGCTGATGAGCTGGCGCAGACGCACCTTTTCTTCTGTAGACTTAATTTTTTGAGAGATTGATATTTTATTGCCAAATGGAATAAGCACCATGAAGCGCCCGGTAAGAGTCAGCTCGGTGGTGAGTCTGGGGCCCTTTGTTGAAATTGGTTCTTTTGCAATCTGCACGAGAAGTTTTTTTCCGGGCTCAAGCAAATCTGCTATTCTTCCTTGTTTTGGAATGTCAGGTTTTACATCGACTTTAGCCATATCCGGGACAGTCTCGGGATGCTCCAGAGCCTCGGTGATGTAGGCATTATATGTTTCGAATTGCGGACCAAGATCAAGATAATGAAGAAAAGCGTCTTTTTCATAACCTACATCGACAAAGGCCGCATTGAGTCCCGGCATCAATTTCTTGACTTTCGCGAGATAGAAGTCACCCACTGAATAGACGACATTTCTACTCTCTTTCTGCAGGGAAACAAGACGCGAGTCCTCGAGCAGCGCTATTGAAATCTCTTTAGGCTGCACATCGACGAAGAGTTCGCTTTTCATTGTGTCCATTTCAGGATACTGGTACTAAAGCATAATTCAAAATGCATAATTCATAATCATCGGCAGCGACCATTCAATTGAAAAATGCATTTACGATTGTATGCAAATAAATAAAAATTATAACTTTGATAAATAAAAAAAGAACAAGCGGGCAATGGCATGAATCATCACCCATCCGTCCCGCTTGTCCTTATGTCCAAGCCATCCATTCAAACAATGGATCGGCTACTGAGATTGTCAGTGAATACAGCCCGGCAATGCACGGGCTTATTTCTTCTTATGACGATTCTTTCTCAGTCTTTTTTTACGCTTGTGGGTAGCCATCTTGTGGCCTTTTCTTTTCTTTCCGCTGGGCATAATGATTAATATTTTTATTATATGATATTAAAAAAAATGTTGTTAAATTCTGTTGCTTTTCAATTGCGAGTGCAAATATCGTGATTTTTTTTGAATTTATCACCATAACAAGGGCAAAAAATTATAATAATGTGCGAATTTAATGTTATATTTGCAAAAAATACGCACTCATGAGCCCAAAATGGATATTTTTTGACCTTGACGACACCCTCTTCGACTTCTCTGCCGCATCGTTAATTTCTTTGCGTAGACTCTGGCTTGAACGCCCGGAAATAAACTTCGTCTTTGACTCGCCTGAAGCATTTATCGACGAATATCATATCCACAATTCCCTGATGTGGCAACTCCATGAGCGGGGTGAAATTTCGGCCGATTTTCTCAAAGGAGAACGATTCAGATTGACAATCTTTCCTGACAGGAAAGATGAAATAGCTCTGTCGATTTCTCGCCAATTAAACGACCGCTATCTCCGGATGCTCGGTGAATGTGAGGCTTTATGCGATGGTGTTAAAGAACTTCTTGAATATCTAAAAGGGAAAATCCTGATAGGTGTCCTTACAAATGGATTCACCGAAGTGCAATATCGCAAGATCAAGACAAATGGTCTTGACAGATTTATACAGCGAATGGTGATCAGCGATGAGATCGGGATACAAAAACCGGATCCACGCTTATTCAGATATGCAGAACTTGCCACAGGAGCGGTTCCTGAAAATTCAGTGATGGTAGGAGACAATCCTAAAAATGACATTATTGGAGCATTGGATTCCGGATGGAAAGCCATCTACTATGACAGAAAGGGAAAACCTCTTGACACCGACACTCCCAATCTTTTGGGAAAAATTACAGATATCAGGGAAGTTGCCCGACTCTGCGAATTATGATGCCGAGAATGTGAGACCGGAGATACCCGACAATCTGGCGAATAGAATATCAGCATCATCCATTCTTATCGAAAGAATCATAGAACAGGAATTGTCAAAATCCTGCTTTATGATTTCAGCACCTGTCGATTTGACAATTTTCATGACATCGTTGATCACAATATAAGGGAACGTGAACGAAAATGTCTTACAGCGAATACATTCCTTCACGCCTGAGTCTTCAAGAGCAAGAGCCGCAGCCTCCTTATATGCAGCTATAAGACCCGGAGTGCCAAGTTTGATTCCCCCGAAATAGCGCACTACACCCACCGCCACATCGGTCAGATTTAACGAATTTATCTGTCCGAGAATAGGTTTTCCGGCTGTGCCGGAGGGTTCGCCATTGTCATTTGCTTGCCACTCTTCACGCTCAGGTCCTATGACATATGCCCAGCAAACGTGGCGGGCATCATGATATTCATTATGAAGAGCCTTGATTCTTTGTCGTGCCTCATCGGAGGAAGTGACATGAAAAGCAAAGGAGAGAAACCGGCTTTTCTTTTCAGTAAACTTGCCGGTTCCCTCCTTGTCTATTGTAAGAAATATGTCTGCCATCAGATCAGCCAAACATATTTACAGCATCCTGAGAAGTCTTCGGATAAAGCAACATTCCGGATGCCACTTCAGAAGCAACTGCTTCGCCAAGACTTTCCTTCACTATTTCCAATGCCCAAAGAGTGGCACTTGACGGACCGTTCGCAGTGACATATTTACCGGAAACCACCACCTTATCCGGCTGATGAATACCGCCATCCACCTTGGATTCAAAACTTGGATAGCACGTAAACCTCTCCCCTTTCAATACGCCAAGCTGCCCTAATACTTCTCCGGGAGCCGCACAGATAGCGGCCATCCTGCCTTTTTCTGAAGCTGCCTGGTTTTGGATTACACCCTGGAGAGGCGCGAACTCATAAAGATTGGTAGCACCCGGCAATCCACCCGGGAAAATAAGCCATTCGGCATCAGGGAAAAGCGTGCTGTCGAAAATCACGTCAGCAACCACAGTTATACCATGCGCACCTTTCACTTGGAGCGAAGCTGTGATCGACACAGTCTTTACATCCATTCCGGCACGACGCAGGATGTCGATTACGGAGATGGCTTCTATTTCTTCAAAGCCATCGGCCAAAAACACAAATGACTCTTTCATGATCAGAAAACTCCCTGAGCGTGCATAGCCTTTGCCACTTTCAAGAACCCTGCTGTATTAGCACCCTTCACATAGTTGACAAAGCCATCTTCCGACTTACCATATTTCACACACTGCTCGTGGATATCCTTCATGATCTCCTGCAGTTTCTGATCCACTTCCTCAGCAGTCCATTTCATCTTCTGGGCATTCTGAGCCATTTCAAGCCCGGATACAGATACGCCACCTGCATTCGCCGCTTTTCCCGGAGCATACAGAATCCTGGCTTTTAGGAATTCTGCAACCGCTTCGCGCGTAGAAGGCATATTGGCGCCTTCGCTCACCGCTAACACGCCGCCATCGACCAAAGCCTTAGCTTCTTCTCCGTTTATCTCATTCTGAGTTGCCGACGGCATAGCGATATCATACTGCATGAGTGTCCAAGGACGCTTTCCGCTATGATATGGAAGGTTTTCATTAGCTGCATATTCACTGCAACGTCCGCGGAAATATATCTTATGCTCAAACAAGCGGTCGAACTGCTCTTTTGTCATTCCGTCAGGGAAGAGCACAGTGCCTTCGCTGTCGCTCATCGACATAACCTTGGCACCGAGTGAGAGAAGCTTTTCGGCAGTATAAAGAGCCACGTTTCCTGAACCGGAAATAGCCACTTTTTTGTCTTTGATATCAATTCCTTTGGTAGCGAGCATATTGAGCAGGAAATATACATTGCCATATCCCGTCGCTTCAGGGCGCATCAGAGAGCCGCCGAAATCCAGACCTTTTCCTGTGAAAGTGCCGGTGAATTCACGTTGCATCTTCTTATACCAACCGAACATATATCCGACTTCACGACCGCCAACACCAATATCGCCGGCGGGAACATCAGTGTCCGCTCCGATGTGGCGCGACAATTCCTGCATGAACGCCTGGCAGAAACGCATCACTTCCATATCGCTTTTTCCACGTGGCGAGAAATCACTTCCTCCCTTGGCGCCACCCATGGCAAGAGTGGTGAGAGAGTTTTTGAAAGTTTGCTCGAAAGCAAGGAACTTCAGAATAGAGAGATTCACTGAGGAGTGGAAACGGATTCCTCCTTTGTAAGGGCCAATTGCATTGTTGTGCTGCACACGGTAGCCCATATTTGTACGGACTTTTCCCTTATCGTCGATCCAGGAAACACGGAAAGTATAGATTCTATCGGGAATGCAAAGACGCTCTATCAGATTGACATCTTCAAATACAGGATATTCGTTATATACATCCTCGATTGATTCGATCACTTCTTCTACAGCCTGAAGATATTCCGGTTCATTGGGAAATCTTCTCTGCAATTCCGCAAGAAATTCGTTTGCTTTCATCTTTTCACCTTTATAGTTGTATAGTTGTTGAATTACTCTCCAATTCATTCTTGGTTTTCACCAATTCCGAATTTCATGCGCAAAGTTACCAAAAATTTCTCACACCAGCAAACTAAATGTCATTTTTCTTTAAAATTCAAAGATTCACATGCATCAGCGACACCGCCAATCCTCTGAATTTAGATTTAAGGCTATGTATCAGATTCATTCCCGCGACTATGCAGGGCGCTACGCAATGGATGACAGGACAGTCTATCTCATTGGAGCCAACTTCAACAATAAGAATGAGAATCGTGGACTTGAATACGAGATTGAAAAGTTGAAATAGTTTATAAGTAGCTCACAGAAATTAAACGATAATGTAATTCAAGCAGCTTGAAAAGATC
>CAMWJD010000026.1 GCA_947174515.1 uncultured Porphyromonadaceae bacterium | reverse complement strand
TACTTACATAACAGACTGCTAATAAGCTATATAAAGCCAACACACAACCGTATATTGCATGGATGTAAATCTTAACAAATGTTAAATTTATATTTTTTTTATACACTCATTAAGCCTTTTTACCCATAAGTGTGTTGTAATGGTACAATTTCACTGAAACAAGGTACGGTTTCAATGAAACTGTACTTTTAAGTAACAAAACTATCTTAATTTTTAACTTAAAACGCATCAAATTATGAAAAAAACATTATTGGCCGCTTCACTCCTCCTTGCAGGCGCGGCAACCATGACAGCCCAGGAAGCAATGCAGAAACCGGGATTCTTCAGCAACATGTCAATCGGCGTCCAAGGTGGCGTTACCACCCCGATGACAAGCGGAAAGAATTTCTTCAAAGATATGCGCGGTGTCGCAGGTCTTGACATCCGCAAACAGATCACTCCGGCATTCGGACTTGGAGTTGAAGGTGACTTCGCAGTCAACACATCCAACTGGAAGGATATGACTCATTCCACCACAGCATTTGATGCAAGCTATGTAGGCACATATGGAGCTGTGAACCTCTTCAAGCTTTTCCAGCCTTACGGAAAGAAAAACGTGTTTGACATCGAAGCAGTAGCAGGCGCCGGATGGGGCCATCTCTACCAGAATGGAAAGGGCACTGACCACAACTTCTTCGCAACAAAGGCAGGTCTGAACTTTAATTTCAATGTCAGCGACCGCGTGACTCTCTCAATCCGCCCAAGCGTGCTTTATGATATGAGTGACGCACGTGAAAAGCAAACCAGCGCATCATACAATGCCAGCAAAGCTACCATCAACGTTATGGCCGGTGTTTCTGTAAAACTTGGCAACGGATTCAAGTACACAGTTCCTGAATATAATTTGGATGAGATTGCAGCACTTAATGCAAAGGTGACTAACCTCCGCGCTGATCTTGCCGCCGCAGGTGACGCCCTCAACCAGAGCAATAACGAGAATATGGCACTCGCTGCAGAAATTCAGAAACTCAAAAACCAGAAGCCGGTGGTAGTTAAGGAAACTCAAGACTTCCTCAGCACTGTAAGATATGTGAACTTCGCAATAGGCAAATACAATGTACCTGCCGATCAGCTTCCAAACGTAGCAGCAGTTGCCTCTTATCTTAAGAATCATCCTGAAGCTTCAGTAAGCATCAAGGGTTATGCATCACAGGATGGTCCGGCAGAAGTGAACGAACGTCTCGCCAACCAGCGTGCTGAATCAGTTAAGAATATGCTTGTAAGCAAGTATGGAATTGCTGCAAACAGAATCAAGGCTGAAGGCATGGGCATCGGACACATGTTTGAAGAAGAGAGCTGGAACCGAGTTGCAATCTGCACACTTGACAACAATGCTCCCGTATCAACAGAAACCAGCGTTACTAAATAAAAAATAACTTTAGGTGAAAGCCGCACAGCGGCAGATGTGGATGCCCCGCAAACAATGCGGGGCATCTTTTTTTGAAAAAAATTTGGTAGCTCGCAAAAAAGTGATTAACTTTGCACTTGGAATCCCATTAGGACACCTGATGCAGGAATGGTGGAATGGTAGACACGGGGGACTTAAAATCCCCTGGCCTTTGCGGGCTGTGTGGGTTCGAGTCCCATTTCCTGTACGATTTTGCCTTGCGATGAGTAATCGCAAGGCTTTTTTATGGCGAATTCTTCAGACTGCACGCTGACCGTGCAGTCTTTAACATTTGTTATATTTTCACTGCGCAAGACAGGCAGTGAAGCGGACTATTTTTGCACTATAAAAACAGAGCTGCCAGCAGTTCACAAAAATAGTCTGATTATGAACAGCACTTACTACACATCCGGCACATCAGGGGCACCCATCTATACATCACGCACAGTCAAGCAAGTAGCGGTAGGACGCCGCAACCGTCTTCTCAGTTACGGCGACAGAATATCAGTGCGCGTGATGGTGGGCGACAAATGCGTCATGGAATATGAAACCCGCAAGGTAGCCGATATGACTGACCTTACGGGCGACTTACGCCTACGCGCAAAAAGTATGCAAGGACTCGCTGTGGCACATATACGGAATCATGACCGCGGATGGATCGATGAACGCCGCATCATGCTCTATCCTCAACGGAAATATGCACCGCGCCACAGAGTAAGGGCAGTGCAGGTGCCAATGTTCTTTCCGTGGGAACTATAGACTAATTATAAATTATTAATTATCAATTTAAATTAGTACGATTATTAAGGGTTATAGAGGTCCTTATTGTAGAAATTAAGTATTTCGCAGGTGGCTTTTATGAGTTCAGTGGCTTTGCCATCAGGATTGAGCTTTTGCGCAGCCAAATAATCATTAATAGCTTCTCTTCTATAACCGAGCGACCAATAAAGGCGACCCCGCTCTATCAGGGCAGCCTCGTCTTCGGCATTAACCGACAGACGCTCTGAGAGCACACGCAATTTCGCAGCTATATCTTCTGATATATTTTCCATATCGACATATTGTTAGGCTCCCTGCAAAAAAATGGGAGCTCAGAGTCAGAATTTGAGATGAGGTCTCAGTCAAGCACACAGTGCCGCGATTTGACAGGATGATGCGTAAAGACAGAAGCAAGCGAATCAAATTTCTCCGGATTCTCGCTTGTGAGAAATTCCGCTGTCCCACCCTTTGAAAGACGACACTCCATCTCGGGATGACGACGCAGGTAGTCTTTCAATGACTCAGCAACCAAATGCCCTTGTTCAAGAATTCTGATTTCTTCCGGAGCATACTTGCGTATCTTATCGATGAGCAACGGGTAATGAGTGCATGCAAGCACCAATGTGTCAATCTCCGGATCCTTAACCATGATGGCATCTATATATTTCTTCACGAAATAATCCGCGCCATCACTATCTGCCTCTGAATTCTCAACAATCGGCACCCACAAGGGACACTCCTGTTGTGAAACTTTCATATCCGGCAAAAGTTTTGAGGCTTCAATGACATACGATTCGCTCGCCACAGTGCCCGGCGTAGCCAACACTCCGATGTGTCCCGACCGAGATACCTCTTCCAGAATCTCCACAGTAGGACGAATGACACCCAATACCCTCCGAAAAGGATCGATAACAGGAAGGTCTTTCTGCTGGATAGTGCGTAAGGCCTTTGCTGAGGCAGTGTTGCAAGCCAATATGACAAGAGGGCAACCGCGGCTGAACAATTCCTTGACAGCTTCAAGAGTATAACGATAGATCACTTCAAAACTTCTTGAGCCATAGGGTGCGCGGGCGTTATCGCCCAAATAGAGATAGTCATACTCAGGGAGCGTCTTACGCAGATCCCTGAGAATTGTGAGTCCTCCGTATCCGGAATCAAAGACGCCAATAGGTCCTACTGAAATGGCGGAAGCATCAGCCTCCGCCATTTTTATTTCATTGATATCTGTCATGGTGTTGGATTCAACACAATAGTGATGTCGGCGCTTACTTGAGTCCAAGCTTAGCCTTTACAGCGGGAGTTACATCTTCCACCGGTTCAGCACGATAAAGAGTCAGCTGCGGGTTATACATCTGTATGAGAGAGAAGCTACCCTCACGACCTACGCTTTCAACGGCTTGAGCCACTTTCTGCTGGATAGGACCCATAAGATCGCCATACATCTTCTGGAGATCTTGCTGTGCAGTCGCCTCAAACTGCTGAAGCTTCTGCTGATAGTCGCTAAGCTCACGAGTCTTGCGCTCCTTGATAGCGGGAAGTTCATTCTCAGGCATCTTCTGATATTCTTCCACAAGGCGATTCATTTCCTCGCCCAGCTTCTTGTATTCAGCCTCATACTTGTCGCTCACTTCCTTAAGTTGATTTTGTGCAGCGGCTGTTTCAGGCATAACCTGAAGGATAGCATCGAAATCTACGAGTCCAATCTTCAGAGTCTGAGCGGACAGGAGCATCGGGCAGATAAGCGCGATTGCCAAAAGTACTTTCTTGATCATTTCTTTCTTGTTTGTATTGTTTAATATTGATTATTTCTTATTTTGAATATCCCAACTTAGCAAGAACTTCGTTGCTGACATCAATCTTTGGGGATGCGAATACAATGCTCTGTGATGAAGCCCTGTCAAATATCACCTGATAGCCTTTCTCTTCGCTGACGGCCTTCACTGCATTATATACGTCTTCCTGAATAGGTTTCATAAGACTCTGACGCTTTTTGAAAAGCTCACCTTCGGGGCCGAAGTATTTATAGCGCAGATCGGTGACAGCCTTTTCCTTTGCCACAAGTTCTTCTTCGCGCGCCTTCTTCTGATCATCGGTCAGGAAAATCATCTCTGACTGATAGTTCTTATACATGGTCTCAGCTTCCTTTGAGAGTTCCGTCACCTCCCGCTCCCAACGCTGGGACACCTGATTCAGCTGTTCATTGGCCATCTCATAGCTGGGCACGTTGCGTAGGATATAATCCATATCCACAAGAGCAAACTTTTGGGCATTAGCTCCTAAAAAGGCCGCTATCACTAATGCACATGATATGATAAGTTTCTTCATGCTATTTCTATTTTTAAGTTAATACTACAATAAAGACAATCATCTGACTTTAAAGTTTAATATCAGGCAGTCACATCAGAAAGCTCAATTCTCAATAAAAAAATCAGAATTCCTGTCCTAATACGAAGTGGAGGTTGCCACCGCCACGGCGTCCCCAGACCTTATCAAAACCATAACCCCAGTCAATGCCGAGGAAACCAAGCATAGACAGATATAGACGGATGCCGACACCCGCAGATCTCTTCAGGTTGAACGGAGCAAAGTCCTTTATATCGGTCCAGGCATTGCCGGCTTCAGCGAAAGCAAGGGCAAAGATGGTGGTATTAGGCTGCAACATAAATGGAAAACGAAGTTCGAATGTGAATTTCGCATAGGCATAGGCCTCATAGAAGTTTGGCGTAAACTGGCCGTTTTCATAACCACGCATTGAGACAGTCTCAGTAGCATAAGTATAGCTGCCCGTCATTCCGTCGCCACCGAAATAGAAGGTCTCAAAAGGAGATTTCACATATTTATTGTATGAACCAAGCAGCGCGAAATCAGCCTTCGTCATCATCACAAGGGTCCAGTTTCCATCAGGGTTTGTAAGCGGAGTGAATGTCTTGGCCTGGAATTTAAGTTTCCAATATTCAATCCACTTATAGAGTTCAGCCTGTGCCTTCGCGTCATACTTCGCCGCTTCTGCAGCAAGAGTCTTCCAGTCATGTCCATGGCGCATTTTGGTCCAGGGTGGCGTCATCTGCAAAGAGAGTGTGAAGCTTGATCCGTTGCGTGGATAGATCGGCTGATCGGTAGTGTTTCTACTGAGTGTAAGACCAAGCACAATGGAATTGGCAGAGCCGGTCTGCATGAAACGCAGATATTCCCAATTCTTCAGATAATACCAGCGATAGGCAAGTGAAACCTGGAATTGGAAGTAATCATCAGGCCATGTCAGGCGCGTACCGTATGCGGCAGTGACGCCTGCAAGCTGAAGCACCTTGTTGGGGTCATAAGCATTCTGATAGGCATACTGGCCATATTCGTTCCATTGCGAAGATCCGCCGTAATATGGATAAGAGGTGTAAGCGTTCATCCAGTTCTGATTGTAGAATCGGCTATTGACACCGGTAGAACGGCTGTAGTCTACAGAGAATGAGAATGAGTTGGGGCGTTTTCCACCAAGCCAGGGGTCAAAGAAGCTGATGCTATAGCTTTGATAATACTTAGCGTTGGTCTGCGCTGAGATTGAGAATGTCTGGCCGTCGCCACGAGGGATTATGCCTCGATAGCTTTGCGGATTAAAGAGGTTCTTAATGGAGAAATTGGAGAATGACAATGCCACCTGACCGGTGATACCCGTCTGTCCCCAACCAAGAGAAAGCTGCACCTTGTCGTTAGCCTTTTGCTCAAGGTCGAAGACAATGTCGACAGTGCCATCAGCAGGATTTTCAACGGGATTGATACCCATTGTCTCCGGGTCGAAATGTCCGGAAGCCGCAATCTCACGAGCGGAGTTCATGAGGGCCCTCTTTGAGAACAAATCGCCCGGTTTTACCCTCAGTTCACGACGTATTACTTTCTCATACAACTGGTCATTGCCGTTGATTACAACCTTATTGATCTTTGCAGGCTGTCCCTCAAATATTCGCATAAGGAGAGAGATGCTGTCGCCTTCCACATGCTGCTCAATAGGCACCAATTGGAAGAAAAGATAGCCGTTGTCGAGATAATAATTCGCCACAGCATCATCATCTTCCATCGTACGCTTATTGAGACGCTTTTGATTGTAGACATCTCCGGGATACATGCCGAGCACCTGATTGAGGAACTCGGTGGGATATATTGTATTTCCGACCCAGTTTATATCTTTGATGTAATATTTATCACCTTCATCCACCGTGAGATAGATATCGATTTCCTTATCATCGTATTTCACTATGGAATCGCTCAATATCTCTGCATCACGATAGCCCAGCTCATTATATTTCTCAATGATTCGGTTCTTGTCGTCGGCATAATCAGTATCGACAAACTTTTTTTGCTTGAATAGATTGAGAATATTGCCATTCTCATTGGTCTTCTTCATGGTGTTCTTCAGTTTGCGGTCGCTCAGCACCTGATTGCCGTTGACATAGATCTTATGCACCTTGACCTTGCTTTGACGATCAACATTAACAGTCAGGAAATCATAATTTTCCTGAGACAGGTCGGGTTGCTGCGAACTGGTCACTATGACATTTTTAAATCCCTTATCGGAATAATATTGCTTCACTACCTGAACGATACGAGCCACAATATTTGGGGTAAGCTGCTGTCCTTTCTCAACGCCGAGACGCTCGAGAAGGTCTTTCTTTTCGCCGCTTTTCACGCCGGTGAAGCGGATTTCAGCCATACGTGGCTGCTGCTTGAGCGAAATCTCAAGCCAAGCCTTATCCCCGACAGTCTTTTGAAGATTTATCTCCACTTTTGAATAGAGACCCTGCCGATAGAATCTCTTAACGGCAGTAGATATCGCATCACCCGGAATCTCAATGCGCTCGCCAACAGACAGACCTGAATATCCAATTATCACATAGTCCTCCACATCGGGCACACCCGTCACTGATATGCCGGCAATTTCATATAGCTTAGGAATCGGGCTATAGATAATCTCCGGAGAATATATAGTGTCATTTGAAGCCGTCTGCGCATTAATCAATGGAGCGGCGGCTATTGAAGCCGCGATCACAACGGCAGTAAGAATACGTCTTATATAGTTGGTCGATATCATATGAAAGTAGTCAGATTGTCGGGTTGTTTGTCACTTGTTCAGAAGTCTTTCCAAATCTTCGCTCACGATGCTGAAAATCTAAAAGAGCGAGCGCATATTCCTTTTTGCCAAAATCGGGCCAAAGCACCGGAGTGAAATAAAGCTCACTGTAGGCGATCTGCCAAAGGAGATAGTTGCTGATTCTCTCTTCTCCTCCGGTGCGAATCAGGAGGTCGGGGTCGGGCATTCCGGCAGTGGCAAGATGATTACTAAAAACTGTCTCATCAATATCGTCAGGATTCATCTTTCCCTCCGCCACTTCCCGGGCTAATCTTCGGGCTGCATCCGCTATCTCCCATCTTGATGAATAGCTGATGCAAATATTAAGTTGCAGCCCTGTGCAATGCGCGGTCTTGTCGCGAGAGTCGTAAAGTTCGGCGCGAGGGCCCTCGGGCACTCTCTCTATATCTCCTAAAAGATTAATCTTTACGTTGTTCTGAAGAAGTTCGGGAAGTTCTCTTGCAATAGCCCATCCGATGATGGTCATCAATGTATCGACTTCTTCTTTCGGTCGATTCCAGTTTTCCGTGCTAAATGCATACAGAGTAAGATAATCCATTCCAAGATCAGACGATAGAGCTGTGACATTATGCACGCTGGTGATCCCTTCGTAGTGGCCGTCACTGCGCACTTTGTCACGATTCTTAGCCCAACGGCCATTCCCGTCCATTATCATGGCTACATGGCGAGGGATTCTCGTCATGTCAAGCCTTCCCAGTATATCTTCAAGTGTTTCCATTCAGGAAGTAGTTATTCTTTATAGTTACAAGTGGCGCATCGCTTTGAAAACTCATAGCTAAGAGTCACGGAAAGGGTGGAATACCAATCGGTGTTCTTAGCAAACGATGACTTTATGGCGTGAGGATCCGAAAGGTCCGGACCGTCAAGACGGTCGGAGAAAACTTTCTTCATCAGGAATTCAAGCCCAAGATTCAGTCTCTTATTAATCTTATATTTAGCCCCTATTCCAAACGGAAGAGTAAAGGCAATACCCGTGTATCCGGAAGTAAACCACATCGTAGCTCCGAGTCCTCCGGTGATGTATGGACTCCAGCGTTTCAGTTTTCGGTATTTCTCTCCTATCCCATAGTTGAAGAAATTGAATTCAAACATCTCCGAAAGTTCGACGAATGTGGTAGAAAATTTGAATTGAGCGACATCAGGGAGCACATCCGCCATATCATTGGTGTCACCCGACAATGTACCGACATATACTCCCGTCTTAAAAGCTATCCTCGGATTTCGCATATAACGGAACAGCAACATTCCGTCAACTCCGGGATGACTCCAGAGATTGGATGAGTTGGCATCGCCTAAATATCCGGTCATACCGATGCCGCCTCCGGCATCAAACCGATAGTCTTCTTGCGCCGCAGCAGGAACCACGGCGAAAAAAACGGCTATGAGCAATATGACAGGAGTTAATATCTTCATTTGAAATCAGAACTGCGGCACAAATGTCAATCTGTTGAGAACACCTCTCCAAACTTCCCCATTGAGCGAGCCATCCGCTTCTACTCCACCGAATATATAAATATAGGGACAATCCCAATATACTTCATAATCTTCCACCTCAAACTTCACGCGGGTCATACCGGACACGTTACTGCGTCCCAAGTCGCTCCAATTTCCTGCCAGTGAAGCCTGTTTTGGCCATTCCACCACTATTCCGTCAAGGGATCTCAGACCAGGGAAATAATCGGGGAGCTGCATCTGCGATGAAGCGGCATACCAGTTTACTCCATTATCGTATGACTCATAAATTTTCCGGTTGCAGGTAGCATCCTCAAGTTCCCCGCCTATCAACATCCAGACGGAGAACTCGGTCTGCACTAATGACGAAGATGTCTTACGATACACGTAATACGGGACAAGCGTTGCACCTTTCAGTTCAGGCATCATCCCCTCTGAAAGCACTGCCCAATGATCACCATCATATCCCCAAGTCTTATCAGTCAGCGAGCCGTCAGGAAGCACACCACCGGCCATAAAGCCAATTGGGAGAGTTGTCCAGCGATTACTGAATTGTACAAAATTTGAAAAACCGTCAATCGGGAATCCTTCGCTCAGAGCCACCTCCGGATGCGAAGCATCTGCCGGCCACATCGTATGCAGAAGATGCCCGCCTTCACCACGAATACCAAGCATCTTATCGCCATAGGCCCCTATTATGTTAACCCATGTGACGCCGGTATTTACCCACGCCAGACCATCTGCAGATGTATGAAGCAATCCTTCGCTGTCGAGTATAAACAATTTATCGGGGGTCACATTCAGCGTCCTCACATCGGGAGCAAAGTCAAATGAAACATTCTGCTTGTCCCACTGTCCGGATAAAAGGTCGGATGCCACAGCCAAAGTATAGCTACCATCGGATTCTTCAATGAGCGAGTAGGACGTATCTTTGAATTTTACGGTCTTTTGAGCCTTTGGGGAGGGAAGCCGCGAAGGGAAAGGGGTGACAGCAAGACGATCCCAGACCAAAGAATCCGGCTCCATCTTATGCACATTTACCTTAATATTATAAGAACGTGTGGTGGTCTGATCTTCAGCCGTGATTTTCAGCATCACCTTGCCGGAAAAGTCAATAGAATCGGATGGATTTGATTTATAGTCTATTTCCCCGGTAGTGGTGCCTCCACTCTGAATGATGGTGACCGCTGAAGCCGATGACGTGTAGGAAATATTTGCAACAAGCTTCGTGACATCAGTTCCCACCGGAAGTGAATCAGCATTAAAAATGACACCTTTGTTTAGATCTATAGAGAAAAATACGGAGTCAAGGCTGACTTTGGATCCACTTTTGGACTTCAGGCTGAATCCGGTGACAGCCACAGAAGATCCGGGCATATATATTTCTTCGGTCGTTTCAGTTGCTTTATTGCATGACGACACCCCGACCATCAGCAGCGCAATACATGCCGACAGCACCAAATGACTTAATAATGAGCTTTTAAAATTCACAAAAGTATATTTTATACGCCGGAGCGTGTGGTTTCAAATTGCAAAATTAACATTATTTGCCAAATAAATCGCCATTAATGACCAACTTTTTTATTTATGTCCCTCAGTTTATGCAGTTTTTAACAACTTTTAGGATTATACTATACTGAATCGCAGAAAAGCGATTGAGGAGACCGCTCATTCTTGCAAGATAAATTGATTTTGTGTACTTTTGCAAAAAATATAATTCTAATGCACATTGATATCAAATATATGCGCAGGGCTCTGCAGCTCGCAAGTCTTGGAGAAGGGTTGGTCTCACCCAATCCCATGGTTGGAGCCGTGATTGTGGCAGCCGATGGCAGAATAATAGGAGAAGGTTACCATCACCGGTACGGCGGGCCTCATGCAGAGGTATGCGCGGTCAATTCTGTCAAGGATTCAGACAGGCATTTGCTTTCTGATTCCACAATATACGTAACCCTTGAGCCCTGCTCGCACTATGGAAAGACACCTCCATGCTCGAAACTGATTATCGAGAGCGGAATTCCGCGAGTAGTCATAGGGAGTGCCGATCCATTCAAAGAAGTGTGTGGCCGTGGCATAAAAATGCTACGCGAGGCCGGAGTTGAAGTCATGGAAGATGTGCTTCGCGAAGAGTGTGATGCCCTGAATGTAAGATTTCTTACCGCCCACAGGCTCGGGCGTCCCTGGATTCAGCTGAAATGGGCTCAGAGCACCGACGGCTTCATGGCAGGGATCAACGAAGATGGCAAGCCATATCCGGTACAATTCTCAACACCTGTCACATCAGTATGGATGCACCGTCGCCGTTCGATGGTGGATGCCATAATGGTGGGAAAGAACACTCTTGAGATCGATCATCCGCGCCTTGACTGCCGTCATTGGCCCGGTCGCGCTCCTCGCCGCATAGAGCCCAGGCATGATCTTGAAGTGCAGATGCACGAGCTATATAAAGAGGGAGTCACTTCACTGATGGTGGAGGGTGGCCCCACTTTACTCCAAAGCTTTATCGACCGGGGACTTTACGATGACGTACAGATTGAAATATCTGAAAAAAAATTGGGAGAAGGTCTCCCCTCTCCCAAACTTAATGATAAATTATAAATTATCATTGATTATAGCTAATTAGTTTCCTTCGGGACGCAAGCTGCGCACCACTGCACCTGCCTGCCACATTTCGCTTTCACGCAGAGCTTTAAGTTCTTTTTCAAGACCATCACGATAGTCAGGCTTTGAATTACTGTCAATAGAATTCTGAGCCTCGATGCCGTCTGCCACACTCTTGTAGAGTTTTTCTACTACAGGCTTGATGGCATCATGGAAAGGAGTCATCCAGTCAAGCGCACCGCGCTGAGCAGTAGTGGAACAGTTGGCATACATCCAATCCATGCCTTTCTTAGCCACGAGCGGCATAAGCGACTGAGTAAGTTCCTCTATAGTCTCATTGAAAGCCTCTGACGGCGTATGTCCGTTTTCACGGAGCACTTCATACTGAGCAAGGAACAGACCCTGGATAGCACCCATAAGGCTTCCGCGCTCACCTGTAAGGTCGCTATAAGCCTCACGCTTGAATGTGGTTTCAAAGATATAACCGGAACCGATTCCTATTGCAAGAGCGAGAGTACGCTCAAGGGCATGTCCTGTATAGTCTTGCTCTATCGCATAGCTTGAATTAAGGCCTCGGCCTTCAAGGAACATCGTGCGCAGAGAAGTGCCGCTACCCTTAGGAGCTACAAGGATTACGTCGACGTCAGCAGGAGGCACTACACCTGTGCGCTCCGGCCAAGCAATGGCAAAACCATGAGAGAAATAAAGGGCCTTGCCTGCAGTAAGATGATTCTTGATGGTAGGCCACACGGAAAGCACAGCGGCATCGGAAAGAAGACACATGATGATAGTACCCTTCTCACAAGCCTCTTCAATTGAGAAAAGAGTCTTGCCCGGCACCCAACCGTCGGCAACAGCCTTGTCATAAGTCTTACCTTCCCGCTGACCTACAATCACATTAAAACCGTTGTCGCGGAGATTAAGGCTCTGGCCGGGACCCTGCACACCGTAACCGATGACAGCGATAGTTTCGTCTTTCAATATTTCGCGTGCTTTTTCAAGAGGGAATTCCTCTCTTGTCACTACAGTCTCTTCGACTGAGCCGAATTTCATTTTTGCCATAGTTATTTATAATTTAGAATTTTGATTTTATCAGGAGAAATTTAGTCATATTGGTCTTATTAGTCCTATTAGACTAATTGGTCTAATTGGGCTTATTGAGTTTATTTCGATTTCTCTCTTTTTTCAAGGAACTCATCGACAAGCTCACGCGACGAGCGAGTGACCGCTATACGCCCTGACCTCACAAACTGACGGATTCCAAAAGGTTTCAGATGATTATAAAGCTCTTTTATTTCGAGAGTGTGGCCTGTCTTCTCAAACACTGTATATTCGGGATGAATCTCAAGAACACGAGCACCATGTTTGCGCACGATTTCTTCAATATCCATGTTGACCACGTTTTCTGTCGGCACTTTATATAGAGCCACCTCCTGAAAAAGGATCTCTTCATCGGTGTACAAAAACGCCTTAATGACATCAATTCTCTTCTCTATCTGCTTTACCACATGCTCCATCATCGGACGCGTCGACCGACAAGTGATTGTGAATTTATGCACACCTTCAATAGAACATGCGCTCACTGTCAAACTCTCGATATTAAGACAACGGCGGCTGAATATCATTGATATCTGATGAAGCAGACTCACCCTGTTTTCGGTAAAGACCGAGATTGTAAACAATTGTTCTTCCATGGCTTCAGACAGGTTTATAATATTCCGATTCATTGAGTAAAATTTCGTCCACTCCATTACCGCCGGGAGTCATCGGGAAAATCATATCGGTCTCATCGATATTGACATTCAAAAGATACGCTCCCTTACTCCTGACCATATCTTCAATAGCAGCATCAAGTTGTGAAGTTTCCTGCACATCGGCCGCTGATATGCCATACGCATTAGCAATCATCTTGAAATCGGGATTAACCATAGGAGTGCTGCTGAATCTCTTTTTGTAGAAAAGATGTTGCCATTGGCGTACGTTGCCAAGGAAGTTATTGTTGAGCAAAACGATCTTTACTCCAACGGCATATTCCATTATCATGCCGAGTTCCTCGATTGTCATCTGCAGACCACCGTCGCCACAAAAAAGGATCACATTCCTATCCGGCTCTCCGATTTTAGCACCTATTGCGGCCGGCAGTCCATATCCCATTGTGCCGAGACCGCCTGAAGATATCAAACTGCGGGTCTTATTGAACTTTGAATATTTCACAGCAAACATCTGATTCTGGCCCACATCCGTGACAATAACCGCATCATTGCCAAATGCTTCGCACACCTTCCTTACAACACCTCCCATCAACATTCCGCCATTAGGAGACTCGCATGCAAGTTCACGTGCCATCACACGCTCTTCTTCCACACGGCGGTGCTGGTCGAAAGAAGCAAGCCAGTCCTTGTGCGATTTGCTTTCCACAAGAGGAAAAAGCGCTTCAAGTGCCTTTTTGGCATCTGAATGGACATGAAGGTCGCATTTGATCATTTTGTCAAACTCACTTTCATCGATGTCAATGTGTATTATCTTTGCATCAGGTGCATATTTTTTTATATCGCCTGTGACACGATCGTCAAAACGCATTCCCACGGCAATAATAAGATCGGCGCGGTTGGTATTGATGTTTGGACCAAGATTGCCATGCATGCCAAGCATCCCGACATACTGAGGATGATCGGAAGGAATGGAGGAAAGCCCAAGCATAGTTGTCGCCACAGGAAGATCACCCTTCTCCACGATATCAGAAAGGGCTTTCTCTGCTCCGGCAATCATAATTCCTTGTCCGGCAAGCACCAACGGACGTTTTGACTCATTGATAAGTCTTGCGGCCTCTTCTATAACTTCTTCCCGCGGCTCAGGATCAGAATCGTAGCTGCGGATGAACGGGGCTGTCTGCTTCTCATATACGGCGGTCCCAATCTGGGCGTCGCGTGCAAGATCTATGACCACGGGACCCGGACGACCTGAGTTGGCAATAAAGAAAGCCCTGCTCAGTGCCGGAGCAATATCTTCAGGGCGACGCACCTGAAGCGCCCATTTGGTTACAGGAAGCACACTGGAAATCACATCACTCTCCTGAAAAGCATCCTTTCCCAGCATGGCACTCCCTACCTGACCGGAAATTGCCACAACAGGCGTGCTGTCCATCAGAGCATCCGCAAGACCGGTAAGCAAGTTCATGGCGCCGGGGCCGGAAGTAGTAATGACAACTCCTGTCTTACCTGTGGCGCGTGCATAACCCTCTGCCGCATGAATGGCACCTTGCTCATGACGCGCAAGATAGTGCTTCACTCCATATTGGTTTTCAAATAATTTGTCATATACCGGCATTATCTGTCCGCCCGGATAGCCGAACATACATTCGACTCCATTGTCGGCCAAAGCACGGATCAGTATCTCCGAACCGGTTATTTTCTCTTCCATATCTCTTATGGTTTAAGAGTTTAGATGTTATATATTTACAATTCGACACGCACTCCTCCCTTATCGGCAGAAGTGACATTGGCAGCATAAGCCTTGAGAGCACGGCTCACATAGCGGTCGCGTCCGCGCGGAGTGAAAGCCTCTTTTCCGAAACCTTCTTCTTCCATGCGCCGAGCCGCCAATTCTTCATCATTAAGTCTTACATTTATGCTCCTTGCCGGAATGTCGATGTCGACAATGTCACCATCGCGTACAAGTCCGATATTGCCACCGGCTGCGGCCTCTGGAGAAATGTGACCGATAGACAGGCCTGACGTGCCACCTGAGAAACGCCCGTCTGTGATGAGAGCACATTCTTTTCCAAGGTGCATACTCTTTATGTAGCTTGTGGGATAAAGCATCTCCTGCATTCCAGGCCCACCTTTTGGTCCTTCGAATGTGATGACCACCACATCACCGCTTTTGACTTTGCCTCCGAGTATTCCTTCGACAGCTTCGTCTTGACTGTGAAATACTTTCGCCGGGCCTGAAAAGCGGAAAATACTTTCGTCTACCCCGGCAGTCTTAACTACACAGCCATCTTTTGCAATATTCCCCCTTAAAACAGCAAGACCTCCATCTTTCACATAAGCATGTTCGCAGTCGCGTATGCAGCCGTTCTCGCGATCTGAATCAAGTTCACGATACAACAAGTTCTGACTTCCCGCTTCTGTAGTATGGACAAGACCTGGGGCGGAACGCCACAGAGCATCAGCCTCTTCTGAATAAGCATTTCCTCCTATAGCAAATTTTTCAATGGCTTCTGCGAGAGTCATTCCATCAGCTCTCTTCACAGAAGTGTCGACAAGTCCTTTGTCGGCAAGTTGCTTCATGATGGATATAATACCGCCGGCACGGTTAACGTCTTCCATATGATAATGCGAATTCGGCGCCACCTTGCAAAGCACAGGCACTCTGCGTGAGAGGGCATCAATATCATCGAGTGTGAAGTCAACCCCTCCTTCATTGGCAATTGCAAGCAAGTGGAGCACAGTATTAGTGCTTCCCCCCATTGCAATGTCGAGCGACATAGCATTCAGGAAAGCCTCTCGTGTGGCAATATTCCGAGGCAAAACCGACTCGTCACCATCACGATAATACCGGAATGCCATCTCCACAATTTTACGGGCGGCATCCTTAAAGAGTTTCATGCGGTTGACATGAGTGGCGAGCACACTGCCATTACCGGGAAGAGCAAGGCCTATCGCTTCGTTGAGAGAATTCATCGAGTTGGCGGTAAACATGCCTGAGCAAGATCCGCAAGTAGGGCAACCTTCACGCTCAAGCACCTCCACATCGCTGTCAGCCACAGATGGATCAGCAGAATCTATCATTATGTCTATGAGATCAAGTCGGCGGTTGCCTGCACGTCCGGCTTCCATCGGACCACCCGATACAAATATCGTAGGGATATTCAGACGCATTGCAGCCATAAGCATACCGGGAGTGATCTTGTCGCAGTTGCTGATGCAGATCATGGCATCTGCCTTATGAGCATTCACCATATATTCCACAGAGTCTGCGATAAGGTCGCGCGAGGGAAGGGAATATAACATTCCGTCGTGGCCCATCGCGATACCGTCGTCGATTGCTATAGTATTGAACTCAGCCGCATAGCAACCGAGATCTTCGATTTCTTTCTTTATAATTTGTCCGATTTTGTGCAGATGTGTATGTCCCGGCACAAACTGCGTGAAGGAATTTACTATTGCAATTATCGGCTTGCCAAATTGTTCTTCCTTCATGCCGTTGGCTCTCCAAAGGGCTCTTGCGCCTGCCATTCGCCGTCCTTCAGTAGTAGCCTGACTTCTCAACTGATTTACCATAAGATTTCCTGTTAAAAATGCAAATTTACATTTTTTTATCATTCTTTCCAAATCTTATGACAAAATAATTCCAGAATCTACGAAAATCACGCATAAAACACACCTTCCAATCCCCAAAAGTGCAAAAAAGCATATCAACGCAGCCAGGAAGAGGGATTCTGTTTTTCACGCCCTTTCCACACTTCGAAGTGGATCGACCCACGGCGGGAATCATCGGGGTCATATCCGGCGGTGCCGAGTTTCTGACCTGTACGCACGGCCGTACCAACCGCCACATCCGTAGACGCAAGATTGCCATAGACCGTATAGTAATCTCCATGATTGACAATCACTACAGTCCCATAACCTGCCACTTTATACACGCCTGAGACTTTTCCACCGCAAACTGATTTGACAGCAGCTCCGGTGGCTACCTCCGCGTCAATACCGGGATTGTCATACTCAATTTCCGGCAATTCCGGCATAGAATGGCGACCAAACGGATTAGTAATCCTCCACAGTCCTTCTACCGGACGCGGTAAGCTTCCTTTCAGACCGGCAAAATTCACATTAGAGGGGACTGAAACCACAGCTTTCTCTTCCGACTTTACACTTCCTGACGGAGACGCCTTGACACTATTTTCAGGAGCCTTGACATTATCTTCCTTTTGAATCTTGCGATCGCCCTTTGGTCTTGATGACTTTTCACTGTTCTTTTTTCTGTCTTTTCCTGCCTTGTCCTGATCTTTCTCTACCTTCTCAGCGGTTTTATGTTCTGCTTCAGCTTTTTCCTTCGCTATCCGCTCCGCCTCAGCTTTTTCTTTCGCCTTGCGTTCAGCCTCGGCTTTTTCTTTCGCTATCCGCTCCGCCTCAGCTTTTTCACGTGCCTTACGCTCAGCTTCAGCTTTTGCCTGCTCTTGAGCGATTAAAGCTGAAATAGTCTCTTTCAGTTTGTTTGCTTCCTTTTGTTTAGCCACAAGATGAGCCTGAAGAGCTTCTCCATTCTGACGCAGTTTAGCCACAAGCGATTCCTGCTTATGATGATTCTCTTCCAATTGCGCTTGCGATTTGTTAAGCTGACCGAGCGCGACCGTCTGGGCTTCCTTGACATCCGCCAAACGGGTGCGTTCATTTTCCAACTGCTTTATCTTTTTGTCTATGTCAGCACTTTTACGCTCTTTCCATGCCGAAAACTGACGCATATATCGAATTCGACGCATGGCCTGATTGAAATTTTCCGAGGCAAAGATAAATGCGAGAGTTGACTGATTCTTTTTTGTAAGACGCATCTTCTTGACAGCTTTAAGATACTCGTCGCGCATCAATTTCAGTTCTGCTTCATTTTTTGTTATCTCTTCTGACAACGAAGAGATCTCCTTACCCAGAGATGCGACTTTTGATTGCAATCCTTCCACCTGAACGCGCCCTGCGGCTATCTCTGAAGATAGACGATTCAAATCGGAAAGACCTGTTTTTATTTCCTGCTCATTAAGCTTTATCTTCTCCTTTGTCTGCTGAATGTCTCGCTGAGCCGCCTCTTGCATCCGTTTTGCTTCAGCCGACGATTTTGGAGTGACAGAATTTTGCTTTTTCCCTTTTGATGATGATTTTTTCTGCGTCTGCGGAGCTTTATTCTTATTTGAAGCGTTCTTCGTAGATGAAGCCTTGGCCTTTTTTGAAGGGGAAGTCTTGGTCTGACCAACAACTATTCCTACAAAATCTGTCTCAGGCATAGCCACAACAAGCAGCAACGCCACAACTATCCTACGGAAATAACACTTTGTCACTTTTAATCTGCCGTCCATCATCATTTCAGAAGAAAAAACATTCTATCAAAACCTCAGCAACTGCTTAATATCCACTTTCCTGTATTTCCCGTCAAGATTTGTAAAATCAAGAACATTAGGCTGATAGTCGGGATAAGAAAGCTCCACCTCACCATTCATTTTTTTCTTTGGCAGATTTATTTCCAATCCGAGCGTCCATCCTTGTTGCCCATACTTGTAATTAGTGTCTATAGCTACATTTGCCCTCTTGAGCATAAGGACAAATGAGCGCAACTGCCAGCATGACGAATCCATCACAAACCCATATTCTGTTCCGGCCACCTGCAAATCAGGATAGGGATAGATAAGAGCATTGTCATCTTTCATCGCAATCCATTGAGAGTCGAGAGCCATTTCAGGTGTGAGACGCCCATGTCCCGGAAAAGCGACCTGCCCCATCATTATGTCTTGAAGATCGCAAAGATACGCTTTAGCATCAACTCCAAGGCCGGAGATTGATTGAGAATTATAGCATCGTGTATGTTTGTTGATCAGAACTATGGAATCTGTATTCACCTCAACCCTGGCCACTTCCCCAAATATTGGAGCTCGCGCTGAAAGAATGATGGATTCTCCTCTTTTCATATATACTTTCACATTGACCCTCATAGGCAGTCCGTCAAACTGCAATCTGCCCTGCATGGAAAGATCGGTCCAATCTGAATCATAATTGGCTATTATAGTATCCGTGGCAACGGTGATCTCTTCGACAGACATAAACCTTGAATCCATGCCCGGAGTCCGATCAGCCTCGATAGCTTCAGCCGGTTCTCCCGGCGGACACACGGCTATCGAATCGGAAATCTCCTGCGCATATGCAGCTGAAACCGATGCAAAAGCCATAAACCCCGCTATTATCGAATTAATTATTTTCATCATTTAAGCTTTCAGTGTTCTCTGTATGTTCTTAGAGTTCTCAGATTTAATCTTTATTCTTTTATCTTTTTCTCTTTCACCTTCTCTGCAACCGACTTGTTATCCTTGTCAAGATCAAGAGCCTTTTTCCAGCTTTCAAGAGCCTTTTCTTTCTGACCATTGCGATAGAGGATGTCACCAAAATGATCCCAAAATTCAGCAGCAGATTCATCATCCGGAGTCATATTCTCCACCGCTTTGTTTTGTATCTCAAGGGCTTCTTCATATTCCCCTTTCAGATATAGGATCCAAGCCAATGTGTCGAGATAAGTGGGGTTTTCAGGCTGGTCAAAGACAGCTTTCCGACTCATATTTTCAGCTTTGTCAAGATCCCCGCCTTCGATGGCAAGATAATAGGCATAATTGTTGAGAGCCATTGCATTTTGAGGATTCAATGCAAGGACTACGTCATATTCCCGCGTCCATTGATCCATATCGGCAGCTTTATAACTTCCATCACCTGCAATTTGGAATATATCGGCAACCTTCATAAGTGATTCATAAGACAGATGGCCCGCTTTCTGAAGCATTGTCTGAGCATCATCTGAAAGAAGAGCTCCCGGAAGTTCATTGTCAAGCATCCTTTGATATGCCGTCATCGACTTAGCGTGATCACCGGCAAGGGAAGCCGCCGAGCCATACACCAACAGAAGTCCCTGTGAGGCATCGGCGAGTTTTTCAAATGCTTTCTCACATGTTTCCATTGTCTCCTTATATTTATTGTCAGAAATATAGAAATGAGCCAGACGCAGCCAGTAATCAGGATTCTCCGGCTCAAGATCGGTGGCATATGCCATTAATTCTTCTGCCCTGGTCAGGTCATCTACCACAGCAGAATATTGAGCGCCGAGATCAAGCACCTGAGGTTCATGCGGATACTGACGGAGCAACCCATCAAACAGGCGTGCGCCACGCCGGGAGTCGGCGGTAGTGTCTGCGATGATGTTCTGCATATATCGCTTCATCATATCAAGTTTTTCTTCAAGCATGATATTTTCGCTCAAGATAGCCTCACTGCTCTTCTTATCATACATGGCGGAGTCTCCCCTCTCAAGATAATAATTGGCAAGCGTGAGTTTCACTTTTCCATCTTCAGGGTCAAGAGCTTCTGCACGCTCATAACACAACAAAGCAGAATCCTGCATCTGCAGGGCTTCCATTGCATTTCCTCTGATGAGCAGATATTCCGTGCTGAGGGGATGCTCCCTTACGAGCTTTTCACTTTCGTTAAGTAACGAAGCTGTATCTCCTTTCATAAACATCAATGAGAATTTTCGCAACGCTATTTCGGGATCAGTACCTTCTATTCTCTCGTAACGCTCAAGAGTCTTTATTGCCTTGTCCAAATCTTGATTCACCACATAATATTGAGCCAGTTGCAACAGGATACCGCTTTTATCGGAAGCGAGCGTGTCACTTCTTTCAGCCACTCTGATCGCTTCATTTACATCTCCACTGCGCGCAACTAAATAAGAGTAATTCATGGCCTCTTCGGTCTCCTCCGGAAATTGATCGACATAAGCCCGCATCAGAGATACTGACTTTCCCACCTCTGCAGGAGTAGATAGAGTGTCATTTCTAAGAGACATCCGCATCAGGGCATAGGTATAGTTAGCCTCCGCATAATGAGGATCTGTCAAGGCCGCTTTTTTGATCAGTTCGTAAGCCTCAGAGGCTCGTCCCTCCGCCATAGCCACACTGCCCTCAATATAATAATAGCGGGCCTTTGCTCTATTTGATTCCGCATCTCCGGAATTCTTGGCTGCATACGCCCCGGTGCCTGCTATCAGCAGCAGGGCGGTCGACACAAAAGCGAATATCCGCATATATCGTTTTTTCATATATCTTTCAGTTCTATAATCAAACTGCAAATTTACTATTTTTTTTTCAAACGAAGTCTGTAAAACTGCATTTTCATTATATTTAACACGGATAATGATAGAAATACAGGCATCCCCGGTAATATTCGCCTCCATTGACAAAGCCACATCAGCTATATACGAAGCAGGATTTAGAGCCAATCTCATAAATAAACAAAAAAGGCTTTCTTCCCGCTGGGAAGAAAGCCTTCAATGCTTTTGCTCATAAAGGATCTGATTATCCTTCAGAGATAGCGTCGCTCGGACAAACCTGTGCGCAGCTGCCGCAATCGATGCAAGTGTCCGGATTGATGTGGTAGATATCTCCCTCTGTGATTGAGTCAGTAGGGCAAACGCTCTGGCAAGTGCCACATGCGACGCAGTTGTCGCCAATTACATAAGCCATAA
>CAMWJD010000025.1 GCA_947174515.1 uncultured Porphyromonadaceae bacterium | reverse complement strand
CTCTCTTGTGTTTGTAATAGATTATAGGAAAAGACTAGCCGTCACGCTTCTCAGAGTTTACGAATTTCGCTATTTATACATAAAAACATCGATAAAGTTGCGAACGGGCGCAACTGATTATCTAAACTATTGGCTCTTCCTTTGTAACTAAAATGAACAAACTCCTGTCCTATGCCGATTTTATTCATTATAACAATCATGAATATGGCATAACCTGCCTTGCATATAAAGCATTGCCGTTTGATCCGGCACCAGAACACTGGGAACGTTATACAATTCCATGCCTGGAATTGACATGAAAGAATACGAGCAGTCATAGCGAAGTTTCAAGAAACTAATCATTCCCCAGGGTGTTATAATAGAAAAATCACATGGAAATGACACAGAAAATTCAACTAAAAAGGGCTTATGATCCCGAAGAACCAACCGATGGCTTCAGAGTTTATATCGACCGGCTCTGGCCACGCGGTCTCTCGCATGAAACATTCCATTATGATTTGTGGGATAAAGAGATCGCACCATCCACCGAGCTTCGTGAATGGTTTCATGCCGATCCCGAAAATTTGTGGAAGCAATTTACAACGAAATATAAAGCCGAGTTAAGTTCCAATCCGGCTTTTGACTCCCTGAGGAAAACAATAGACGGAAAACCAACCGTGACACTTCTCTATTCTTCCCATGACCTTGTGCACAATAATGCAATTATTGTAAAGGATATGCTGGAAGATTCATGAAGACCTACAAATTCCACCGTGTTAAAAATTCCAAAACAAAAGAGCTTACTGACAAAATAGGTTATGAAGGATGAACGTGTCAAAGAGATTGAAAAAGCAATACGCATAAATAAGTTAATCGAAAGTTATGTCATGCCCGTTGTTCATGCGTTGCTATGGGTGACCGCACTGAGTTTTGCCGCATTCTTTCATTTATCAGAATCTTTCAGTCACAGTCAGGCCCTGTTGTTTTCAACACTGGTTGCTTATGGTGCTTATCTTTGTGAAAGTGGACTCGGGACTGTGAAAGAAGCTGCATCAACCACCATGTCGGATCTTGACTTCAAGAAAGCCGGTCTGTGGCATTGGATTTCGCTCAACATTGCGGTCAATACTATATTAAGTCTCCTGTTCCTTTCCAATCCTTCGTGGATCTATTTAATCCTGATAATCCTCACGGCGGGATGGCAAAAATACATGGATGGCAGGATACCTCCGCGCCTTCAGGCAACCGCCCGTCCTCTGACACTTAAAAATTTCAGATCATGAATATAATATCTCCTTCGATCCCTCTTATTGTAGGAATAATATCTGGTTCGATATTTATCATCCTGTTTATCGGAGCATTGGTTGTGACCATGCGCAACCGCCGGTTGATACGCAGATATTCGGATTATAGAAAAAACAGCCTTGCTTTGTCAAGCGACCTTGACATAAGCGAGTCAGCCCAAACGTCTGAAACAAGCCTGTTTCTAAAAAATCCTGATTAAGACCGTAACCATATCATTGAGGCATATCGTAGTGATAAGCGTGAGTTGCATGCTATTTTTTACCTTTCTTGTCAACACGCACCATTTTATTGGATAAAAAACATACTATTTTATCCAATACGGTGAATTTATTGGATAAATTTGATTATCTAAACGAGATTATATTTCATCTTGTTGAATTATCTTGCCTTCTTTTATAGTGCAAAACAGACACAATAAACCAAAACAGCAGAAAAGTGGTTTGGAATTCCGTAATAGGGGTAAGTTACCGCAACTTTAATATTGTAATTTTGCAAAAAAATTACGCAAAGTATGAAGAATATATTAATGGCAATGCTATTTTGTTTTGCATCAGTTATCGGTATGGCACAGACAAAAATTACACTTACAGTCGGAAATAAGACTATGACAGCTACATTAGTCGAGAATGAGGCGACTCGTGAATTGGGAACTCTTCTGAAAAAGGGTCCAATAAACATTGATATGAGTGACTATGGAGGGTTTGAAAAGGTGGGATCTTTGCCACAATCATTTACAACTTCCAACCGACAGATCACTACCGAGCCGGGCGATATAATGCTATATCAAGGCAACAACATCGTAATTTTTTATGGATCAAATTCGTGGAGCTATACCCCACTTGGCAAAATTGATGGAGCCGGCATTTCAGAACTCAGGCGATTTCTTGGTGAAGGAAATATTTCATTGAGAATTTCACTGGTGTCAGAAAATGGCATTGAAAATATCTATTCCGAGTCTATGCATGGTCCAAATAGAGTATATGACATGAATGGGAATCTAATCAGTAAAAGACCTCTGCCGTCCGGACTTTACGTGATAGATGGGGAAAAGACGTTGATTCAATAATCAAAAAGAAATATCTTAATGCCTATCAAGCAGATGCATCGAATTAAAACAGCGGAGTATTCTCTTGAAAAATGAGTATTGTGTTTTTCATAATTTAAATATTTTCAATGCCAAATTTAAAATCCACTCTCATAAAAATTTGAGATGGCTCTAAATCCTATTACGCTGAACAGATTCTTATAAAGGTTGAACAAACGAGTTACTAAGATGTTTTATTTGCAAAGGGGAAAGCTCCTTTACTTAAATTATAAATACTTAATCTTATTTTAATTATGTTAGAAACAGAATACAAGTTCGGCGAAGTTCATTCACTCGCTGATCAGATCCAACCAGCTGAGGATCATCCACAATTCCATCGCATTTTTGAGAATGTAAACGGTGGTGCAGTGTTAATCGCACTTAAGGCAGGTCAAGAGCTTTCAGAACATCTTGCTCCTGCAGAACTCATGGTCAATGTAATTGAAGGCTCCATTGAGTTTACTATGGCCAACAAACCTCACACTATCAATGCCGGTGAGTTTATGCTTGTCGGCGAAGGAGTGCCACACAGCGTTGCTGCCAAAACAGACTCAAAGATCATGCTCGTAAAGATCAAAGCATAAATTTATTAAGTAGTCCACAAAAATTAATCGATAATATAATCCAAAGTAAGGGGAGCATAAACAGAAACAATTCTGTCATGCTCCCTATTAACTATATTATGCCATAAAGAGTTTATTCCTTTACGGTAAAAATTTTACTTACTATTTTCCAATCATTTCCTTCTTTTGCAAGGGTAAATATATCGGAGAATTCAGCATCGCCAAATTTGGATTCTATACGGACCATTGCCACATCTCCGGCAACATTGCAATCTGATATTTCATAAGATGCCGGATGTTTGCCAGTCTGGTCATAGTAGTCAAATAAGGCTTGGATTGGAAGGCACACAATAGAATCGTTTTCAACATGAGTGATAGTTGCCCCCTCTACAAACGCAGGACGTGCCACTTGACTTGTTCCTTCTACAGCTGCATTCACATAAAGGTCGAGGGCCTTGCCGATACCAGCAAGATCTTCGCTTGATACTTTGTTTTCACACATATTTTCACTGTTCTTTGAAGTTTCACATTCTTTCTTACTGCAACATGCAGAGCTTAGGAAGAGTAATGACAACAACGGCAGAATAAATAACCTTTTCATTTCTTTATCGTATTGGAATTCTGGTTGTAAGCCTTAGCTACGCATTTCCACTCGCCATTAAGCTTGAGAAGAAGCAAGAAGTCGGTGAAATCTATGCGTCCACCCCAACCTTCTTCAAGTACACGAACCACCGCGACAGTCTCTTCCACAGCCAAGACATCAATGCGGGCCTTGAAATTATCGCCGGCGCCTACGCTGTCTACATTATGGTAGAATTGTTCAATAGAACCATGTTCCAACACTCCGTCGAGCATACCAAAGAGAACGGCATCTTCGGTAAAAAGTGTCTTTGCATATTCACTGTTTCCTTCAGCAACACTTTTTACAAACTTTTCAGCAGCTTTCGCCACTGCTTCGTATTCCTTAATCTGATCTCTCATATCTTTGATTGTTAATTGATTTTTTCTGTGTGCAAAATTAATATAGTATACTGATTGTTGCAAGTATAGAAAAATTATTCATATACCGTAAAATTATTCGGTATTATGATTTTCAGGAATATTCACTAACTTTGCAGAAAATTTTTTGATTAAGAATCCAACAACTTGATATGGCATACGAAAAAAAGATACCCGTAGACCTTGATTGTCCTTTGAGGCTTACAATGAGCCTGATCGAATCGAAATGGAAATCATGTATCCTTGATGAACTTCGTTCCGGGAATGCGATGCGCCCGAGTGAGATACACAAATGCCTCCCTGAAGCGACTCCGAGAGTGCTTGATATGCAACTTAAAGAGATGGTGGAAGATGGATTAGTAGGAAAAACAATATTCCCTGAACTTCCTCCGCGTTCTGAATATATGATCACAGATCTTGGAAAGTCATTGCTTCCCATCATCGACATGATGCTACGATGGGGAGAAGAACATTATGATGTTTTTGAAAAAAAATATGGATCAAAGACACCGTAACCAAAATTCAACACATTTGCTTCCATGCCTTAGAATTAGTGTGTCCAAACCATGCCTTTGTGGAAAAGACAAAATTATTGCTTCCTGCCGGTTTTTTGTTACATACGAATTTAGTCAAAACAACTTCTATTTGGTATTTGCAAATCTAATATGGATTTAGTAAATTTGCAGAAAATCTGACATCATTTATGAAAACCATCTTTTCTTTTATATTACTCTGTCTTAGTGCGGCCATCCCTGCTTTCGGAGCCATAGAGTCACTCTATTTTGTCGGAGGATTCAACAATTGGGATATTTCACACCCTGAAATAGCAATTGCCAATGCCAATGGTGTTTTCGAATCAAAAATAGACTTCTCAAAAAACACAAGTTTTAAAATGTCGACCATGAATCCTGACGGTTTATGGACTCGATTTGACGAATCCACACTTTATCCATCTTCAAATGTCAAAGAGAATGAGTGGATTTCTATTCAAGTGTTAGAGAAATCGCCTAATATTACAGCGCCGTCCTCAAGAACTTATACAGTCAAAGTGGATCTTGACAACATGCGAATGATGTTTTCAACAAATGATGCTGACGATCATCCCTGGTCTTGCACTCTTCCTGTCATGTTTATCACAACAGAAGGGAAGAAGCCAATTACATCAAAGGAAGAATATCTGCAAGCCACATATTACCTTGATCCAATGGGAGTGGAAGGAGTCGAGGCGATAGGAAGTATCGATGAACCGGCCTTGATGCAGATCAGGGGTCGCGGCAACTATACCTGGTGGGGATTTGAAAAGAAACCCTACCGCATCAAGCTTGACAAAAAAACTGAACTGCTTGGGATGAAGAAGAACAAGCACTTCGCACTTCTCGCACATGCAGATGACTCGGCAGCCGGGCTACGCAATGCCGCCGGTTTTGCGGCTTCAGAATCACTCGGTATGCCCTGGACTCCGGCAACAAGTCCTCTTGAAGTTGTCTTAAACGGTGATTACATTGGCTTATACTGGCTTACCGAGACCATTCGTGTGGATAAAGACAGGGTTGATGTAGTAGAGCAAATAGATGGCTCCGTTGAAGATGTCGACGGAGGATGGCTTGTGGAAATAGACAATTATGATTCCGACCCGCATATCACAGTAAAAGACTCATCGGGACAGCAGATTTGGTTCACTTACAAATCTCCGGAGATACTTTCCAGGGAGCAAGAATCTTATCTTCAGACAGAGATGCAATCCATTCAGGATGCACTTGCTTCCGGAAATGAAACAGAGGCTGAAAAATTAGTCGATTCTGACGTATTGGCCCGCTACTTCATGGTCAACCAAATTATGCTTGATATGGAATCATTCCACGGGTCATGTTATCTCAACCGCCAGAGAGGTACTGATGAGAAATGGAAGTTTGGACCAGTATGGGACTTTGGGAATGCCTTCGCTCCCAAACGCGCCGACAAGCCACGATTCATTTTTGACCATCCTGACTTCTCTCAGACCTGGATCGGTGAATTCTATGCTTTGCCATCATTTGTAGAGACTGTAAAGGCAATCTGGAAAACTTTCCTTGCAAAAGGTCCGGATGAAATCAAACAAACAATCGAGACTAAGGCTGAGCAAATTGCAGCGGCGGCAGTCAGTGACGGGCGAAGATGGCCGGCATATTCACACGCCGACGTCGCTAAGGAATCGGCTCGACTTTTGTCTTGGCTTGAAGGTTCTATAGAATGGCTTAAGATTCAATGGGGAAATAATGACGTGGAGACAACAGAAAGCAACGATTTATCTATCGAAATTGATAAAAACTCCATTATCATTAAGAGTGCTTCAGAGACATCTATTCCTATATCAAGTCTTGACGGGACAATGCGGATTGTCACAGTGCACCCGGGCATCAACACAATTCAGCTCCCCGCCGGAATATATTTCTGTGCTTCCCATAAAATACTCATCCATTAATAGAATAAGAGAAGCCTGTAATGAACTATTGGCAAGTGAAGCTTGTTTATCACAAAAATCCCTCTTAATTCCACTAAACTATGAAAAAGACAATCATCATTCTCAGCCTCACCTTAGCGGCAATTTCTGCAAATGCAGACATTAAGGAAAGCCTTATGACTCTATTGCGCAATCAGGCGAAGACAAGCCAGACAACAAAAAAGTCACAGCCATTCCACATGAGCCGGCAGAAGCAAGATTCAATCGTAAATTCCGTGACTTCCCTTTATTCCAAAGGGGAAATATCTTCAGACAGCGTAGTGAGCTTAGCACTATATCATAAGACAGCAAGTCCGGAAGTCGCCGAAAAGCTTTTAAAGACCGCAGTGTCTGAGAAGAATCTGCGAAGTGTGACGGAACTTGGGGTGCTTTATGCCTTCACTCCGGAGTTTAGCGGTAAGGCAGCAGAAGGAGAAAAATTGCTCCAAGCCGCCGCAAACGCAGGATATAAGGAAGCAAATGCTTATCTGGGACTATACTATTACAATAAAAATGACGTAAGAAAAGCCAAAACCTACTTTGACAAGTGCAATCCAATGGAATTCGGATTCGGAAATATGGCCTTAGGAGCCATGTATCTCCAGGGGAAAGGCGTCAAGACTGATATACCCAAGGCAAGGGAATATTTCCATAAGAGCGCACTTCAAGGATATCCAAGAGGAGCAAGCTTATATGGCCATAATTTACGCGCGAGCGGAGGCGGCCCGATTGATTATCCGGAAGCATTCTTCTGGCTGTATATTGCCGGAGACCTCGGCGACGATACAGCCCGCGCCACTCTCGGACGCCCTCTTAATGGCGAAAGTTTCGGAGAAGGTGAGGCGGCTGAAGACGGAGAACTCGCTCTTTACTGGATATCGACCGTCAACAGTATGCAAAACATGAAGGATGAACCGGTATATAAGGATGGTTTTCTTAAAGGTCTTAAAGCAAAAGAAGCTGCCGCAGATGCTGGTGACGACTGGGCCGGATTTTATCTTGGAAGCATGAACTTTAATGGCGATTTCCTCAATCAAAACTTCGACAGGGCCATTCGTTACTATGAACCGATAGCCGCAAATGCCAAGCTTCCGCGCACGCTGCTTGCTTTAGTCAATTCAAGACTTGCTTATATGTATAAGGAAGGAAAAGGCACCAAAGTCAATACCATAAAAGCAAAGAAGTATGCTAAAGAAGCTGCCCGCTACGGGAATCTCGGGGCATACAAAATGACAGAACATATAAAATAAGAAAAAATGGGCGTGTCTTCAAGACCCGCCCATTTTTTCTTCCATCAGATTAAGCATTTTTATAGTAGCCTTTATCGCGGCTTCAGTCTGATCAGCATCCAATCCCCGGGTACGGTAGATTTTATCATTCCATTTCCAGGTGATGACAGTCTGCACAAGGGCATCAGTGCGTCCGCCCGGAGGAATTGAAACAACATAATTGGATAGATGAGGGAAACGGCGACCGAGTTTCTCCTTATATAATTGTTTCAAAGCTTTCATAAAAGCATCAAACTGCCCATTGCCCGAAGCTCTGACCTCATGAATCTCTCCATTTATATCAATCTTGAGGGCTGCCATCGGTTTCAGGCCAAAAGCAGTGCTGACCATATAACTGAGCAGCTTTACATGATCGGCAAGCGATTCGCTATTAAGCACATCGGAAATTATATAGGGAAGATCTTCTTGAGTGACCACTTCTTTCTTATCACCAAGTTCAATTATTCGCTCAGTCACTCTGCGTGTCTGCTCAGCAGTCAATTCCAGGCCAAGCTGCTGAAGGTTCTTCAGAATATTAGCTTTTCCGCTGTTCTTTCCAAGAGCATATTCGCGTTTTCGGCCAAAACGCTCAGGGAGCAAGTCATTACAATAAAGATTGGCTTTATTATCTCCATCCGCATGCACGCCTGCCACTTGCGTAAATACACTGTCGCCTGTGATAGGACGATTTGGAGGAATAGCGATACCTGAATAATTCTCAACCAATCTACTGACCTCATTAAGACGCTCCTCCTTTATATTGGTGTGCGCATTAAATTGATCCTTGAGAATTGCCTGCACACTGGCAAGAGGAGCGTTGCCTGCCCTTTCACCAAGCCCATTTACTGAAGTATGAATACCCTTGCAGCCACCAAGCACCGCTGCCAGTACATTTGATATGGCAAGATCGTAGTCGTTATGGGCATGGAAGTCGAAATGAAGTCCGGGATAAAGTTTCACCATCTTGCGCATGAACAGCAGCAACTCCAGCGGATTTAAGATGCCGAGAGTGTCTGGGAGCATAAAACGCTTAATACCGCAATCCTTAAGGGCATCCATCAGGGCGAAGACATAATCAGGGGAATGTTTTATCCCATTGCTCCAGTCTTCAAGATAGACATTCACATTGATACCCATATCTTGTGCCATGCTGATATTACGGCGAATATCCTCAAAATGCTCCTCAGGAGTTTTATTCAGCTGATTCCTGCAATGATTTTCAGAGCCTTTGCAGAGTAGGTTGATATTGACACATCCACATTCGTTGATCCAATCAAGAGAGGTGCCATAATCCACAAATCCAAGGACCTCCACTCTGTGCAGGAACCCGGCCTCCCGAGCCCATTTGCAAATTCTGGTCACAGCATCTTTCTCCCCATCGGAAACCCTTGCAGAAGCCACCTCGATGCGGTCAACATTCAGGTCATTGAGAAGAGCGCGAGCAATCATCAGTTTCTCGTGAGGCACAAAACTGACGCCTGAGGTCTGTTCACCATCGCGAAGCGTGGTGTCCATAATCTCAACACTTGCGGAATGGCTATTCATCCCTTTTTTCGTAGTGGGAGTAGTCACGCCTTAGCCGCCACCTCCCAGGCCTCAGTCTTCTCTTGGTTTTCCAATAAGAAATCTATATCATCGAGAGCATTCATAAGGCAATATTTCTTATAGCCGTTGATCTCAAACGTCTCGCTCTCTCCGGTTGCCTTATTCGTGACTTTCTGATTAGGCAGATCAACTTCGACGATGGTTTTCGGATCCTTATCAATAGAATCGAAAAGATTTGCCAGGAATGTTTCGCTTACAACTACAGGAAGAACAAAATTATTGAGTTCATTATTCTTGTGGATATCGGCAAAGAAACTGCTGATGACCACCCTGAAACCATATCCGGCAATAGCCCAAGCAGCGTGCTCGCGGCTTGATCCGCTCCCGAAGTTCTTTCCTGCCACAAGAATCTCACCGCTATATCGGGGATTATTGAGCACAAATCCTTCATTTATGGATCCATCCGGATTATAACGCCAGTCGCGGAAAAGATTTTCTCCGAAAAAACTTTCCTCCCGTGTGGTTGCTTTAAGGAAACGGGCCGGAATTATCTGATCAGTGTCAACATTTTCAAGCGGGAGAGGCACACATGTGCTCGTTATGATGTCAAATTTCTGTTTCATTTCGTTTTAAAATTAAAGAGTTCGGGGATCTGTTATGACTCCGGTCACTGCGGCTGCTGCAGCCACCAAAGGACTCGCAAGCACAGTGCGAGCGCCCGGACCCTGACGTCCTTCGAAATTTCTGTTAGATGTTGAAACTGATAATTTCCCGGCCGGTATCTTATCATCATTCATAGCCAGACAAGCAGAGCATCCGGGCTGTCTAATCTCAAAACCTGCCTCTTCGAGCACCTGATCAAGCCCCTCTTTCTTAATCTGGTCATAGACCATCCAACTACCCGGAACAAGCCAAGCAGTGACATTGTCAGCTTTCCTGCGTCCTTTTGCAATTGAAGCAAAAGCACGGAAATCTTCAATTCTGCCGTTGGTGCAAGCTCCGAGGAAAACATAATCGACCGGAGTTCCAAGCAATTTCTGTCCGGGCTTGAATCCCATATAATCAAGGCTTTTGATAAAGGAAGCCTTTCCTGCCTCCGGAATGGAATCGAGCTCAGGGATCGATTGAGTAATTCCGATTCCCATACCCGGATTAGTGCCATAAGTCACAAACGGCTCGATATCCTCTGCCCTGAAGGTCAGTTCCTTGTCAAAGACAGCATCATCTCCGCTCTTTAAGGTTTCCCAGTATTTTATGGCCTTATCCCATGCCTCTCCTTCAGGAGCGTATTCTCTGCCCTTGATATATTCAAAGGTCACCTCATCAGGAGCTATAAATCCTCCGCGAGCACCCATCTCGATTGAAAGGTTGCATAAGGTGAGACGCCCCTCCATAGAAAGATTTCTGACCGCCTCACCAGCATATTCTACAAAATAACCGGTAGCTCCCGACGTAGTCAGCTTCGACATCAGATACAGCGCCACGTCTTTTGCCGTAACGTCTTTTCCGAGCTTGCCTTCTATATTGATGCGCATTGATTTTGGTTTCTGCTGCAGGATGCACTGCGAAGCAAGCACCATCTCCACCTCAGACGTGCCGATGCCAAATGCCACTGCACCCATAGCGCCATGAGTGGAAGTATGGGAGTCGCCGCAGACAATAGTCATTCCGGGAAGTGACAATCCTCGCTCCGGACCCACGACATGTATGATTCCGTTCTTTGGATTCATCATTCCGAAATGTGCGAGCCCGAATTCTTCAGCATTGCGTGCGAGTGTATCCACCTGTGTCTTGCTTACCGGATCCCCGATTGGCTTATCCTGGTCATGAGTCGGCGTGTTGTGGTCAGGCATACAGAAGATATTACCGGGACGGAAACATTTGATACCACGTTTCCTCATTCCTTCAAATGCCTGAGGACTCGTCACCTCATGGCAATACAACCGATCTATATAAAGCTGCTCAGGACCATCTTCCACGTGCTGAACCACGTGGCTGTCCCAAATCTTATCAAAAAGAGTGTTAGCCATTTTTCAATATGTTAAATTTTCTCGCGTAAATGCATTTTTGAATATAAGTTGCAAAATTAATTCAAAATACTCAAAATTCCTAACATTTCATCATATTTATTCCACAATACTATTCAAAAACAAAAAAATCATATCTGCCATCAGAAATATTACGTCCGAATACCTGAATACAAAAATCTTCAAAAAAAACTTTGATTTAAAAAAAATATAGAACACAATATTTGATATAGTGAAAATTTTCACTAATTTTGCAGTCTGAAAACAAAATACATCAAAAAACATACATCTTTAGAGATATGACAAAAGCAGAAATCGCAAACGAAATTGCAAAAAAGACAGGTATCGACAAGTCGACTACAATAGAAGTCATCGAACAGTTCATGACTGTAGTTAAGGAAAGCCTCGCTCACGGTGAGAACGTTTATCTCCGTGGATTCGGCTCATTCATCATCAAAGAAAGAGCAGAAAAGACAGCTCGCAACATCACAAAGAACACCGCAGTTATCATCCCGGCGCACAACATTCCGGCTTTCAAGCCTGCTCCCGTTTTCAAAGAAGCTGTTGCAAAAGGCTGATAAGTATTGACTTCATTCGATTAAAAATCAATAAGCCCCTCAGAAAAAAAAATTTCAGAGGGGCTTTTTCTTTATCTGCCGTCCTATTCACCCGATGATCAATTCAGAAAGCGGACGCTTGGGCACATGATGCACGCTATCCGAAGTTCTGTAATATTTGAAATCTGCATCCGGCGTTCCATCCATATCCTCTATCACCACTTCTTCGGCGGGATACCCTATTGCCATGACATAGCGCGGCTTGAATCTCTCTTCAATCTCCAATGTCTGAGCAAGCAAAGGGACATTAAAGGCCTTGATTATGCATCCTGCAAGACCAAGGGTACGCATACCGAGTGATATTGCTTCAAGCTGCAATCCATCGTCGCACATACAGTCATTGCCATATTTAGTATCAAGACATTGAATAAGATATGCGACAGGCCTCTCTCCCACTTCAGGACCATCCCAATCACTAAAATACCCGGCCCATTTGAGAGCAGGAAACACTTTCCCACACATATCAGGATCATTGACCATAAAATAGCGAAGCGGCTGAGCATTTCTTCCCGAATGGCAATATCGAGTGAGCTCTACAAGCTGCCTCAGCATTTCCATTGAAACTTTTTTATCTCCTTTGAATCTTCGAATTGACCTGTCTTCAATGAGAAGTTGGCGCAAACTATCAAAATCTATCTTCATCTTTTATTATATTATTTAAGTTTCGCAAGCTATAATTGCCTGTCACTTCATTGTTTAAAGATTATAATATAGAGTCATTCCCAGCGAACTTCGGGCGATACGTAGCAGCCGGTATCCTTTGCAGGCTTGCCATAACCGAGTCGCTAAGCCTCAAAAAAACTAATGTCTGAAAACTTAAGACTGACAGCCCTTTGCGCCATTGCGTGAGGTTTACTGTACTTGCGAAAGTTGAGTTATATTATTGAGCAGTGATACTCATGACGTAGTTTTCTTTACAAGTAGTAACAAACATTAGACTCAAATTCATCACAAGTAACTAACATTTTTTTTGTTTCATAATCATTTTTTTTATATCTTTGAACATTCATTTGAAAACTAACCCAACATTTAGAGCCCATCAAAAATAATGAAAAGAATTATCACCGCGTCGCTTTTGACAGGAATGGCACTATGCATTAATTCCGTTCCTGTATTTGCGCAATCACACTACGATTTTTCCAAACTCAAGATGGAAAATCTTGGAAGAGGAGTCGTGGCTGTGCGCGAGACACCCGAAAAGATCAACATCTCATGGAGATATCTGACCCAAGATGATGAATCTCAAACGTTTGACATTTACCGTAATGGTAAGAAAATCAACAAAACTCCTATTTCAGAATCCACTTTCTTTACAGACAATTATAAGGATAAAAGGCCCGTCACCTATGAAGTGCGTCCTTCAAAAGGCAAGCTTGCAGGCTCTTACACCCTGAATCCTGACTCACAGATAGGATATATCGACATCCCCTTGGATCGCCCGGAACTTGGAGTAGACATATGGGGGAAAGAATACTTCTATAATGCGAATGACGCATCTGTAGGGGATGTAGATGGCGATGGAGAATACGAAATAATCCTGAAATGGGACCCTACGAATTCACACGATAATGCACACGACGGATTTACCGGACCAACTTTCCTTGATTGCTATAAACTTGACGGCACCAAGCTTTGGCGCATCAATTTAGGCGACAACATACGATCGGGAGCCCACTATACCCAATTTATGGTATATGATCTTGACGGTGACGGTTGCGCAGAAGTGGTGTGCAAGACCGCTGACGGGACCATCGACGGGACAAACCGCCTCATAGGCAGTCATAAAGCCGACTGGCGAAATATGAAAGGGCGCGTAATTGCGGGGCCGGAATATCTTACCGTATTCAATGGAAAGACAGGAGAAGCCATGAGCACAGTGGATTACCAACCGGCGCGCGGAGAACTTAAAGACTGGGGCGACGGGTATGCAAACCGCAGCGAACGTTATCTTGCCGCGATAGCCTATCTTGACGGGGTTCATCCCTCAGTGATCATGTGCAGGGGGTATTACGCAAAAACCGCACTTGCCGCTTACGATTGGGATGGCAAGGAACTGAAGTTGCGCTGGCTGTTTGACTCATCCTTACCCGGCAACGAAGCTTTCGGCGGGCAAGGAAATCATAATCTTAGGATTGCCGACGTCGACGGAGACGGATGCGATGAAATCATATATGGCCAGATGACCGTCGACAATGACGGCACCGGTTTATATTCCACAGGCATGTACCACGGGGATGCCATTCATCTTCTTTCTGATATAAACAATGAAAAATATTATGTATGGGGATGCCATGAAAACAAGAAAGATGGCACTTCTCTTCGCGACGCGGCAACCGGCGAAGTGATACTGATCTATCCGAGCAATAAAGATATCGGAAGATGTATGGCAGCCGATATAGACCCTACTCATGAAGGAGTGGAACTGTGGTCGCCGAGCAGCAGGGGGCTCAGATCTTTCACCGGAGAAGCTATCGCTATCCAAAAAAAATTCATGGGCGAGACAAAGAGTTTTCTCCCTGTAAACTTCTGTGTAAGATGGGACGGTGATTTGCTCACAGAACTTCTCGATGGAAACACCATAAGCAAATACAATTGGGAGACAGGGGAATTAGATATACTTGAAAAATTTGAAGGAGCCATATCCAACAATGGCACAAAGGCAACGCCATGCCTTCAAGCAGACATACTCGGTGACTGGCGTGAAGAAGTTATCCTCAGGACCCCTGACAATGAATCTCTACGGATATATGTCACCGACTACCCAACCGACTACCGATTCCATACCTTTATGGAAGAGCCAGCCTACAGAATAAGTGTGGCTAATCAAAATGTAGCCTATAATCAGCCTGCCGAGCCCGGATTCTATTTCGGTCCGGACCTGAAAGGGCGCAAATTCAGAGGCACATTTGTCAAATAATCTTGAATTTATTTTAATTTAGAATCGGAATAAAATTAATATCACATATCATATGAGAACAAATCATTTTTTGATAATTGGATTGCTTTTGCTTGCGGCTTGCAATAAAGGCCAACAAAAAGCAGATGAACAGGAGATCAACGACTCCACCACACCGCTCCACCTTCTTCAGCCTGACTACAAGACTCCATACGGACAACTCAACCCGGACTCTGTCAAAGCCGATATCGACAGAGTATTCGCATATATAGATGAAGTGACCCCTGCAAAGATGACAGACGGGAAGGTGAATCAAGGCACATATCGCCTTACAAGCTACGAATGGGCAGTAATGTATGATGCCCTCCTTGATGCCGCAAAAATCACAGGCGACAAGAAATATTCCGATTATGTCAGCGACCGCATCCGTTTCCTCGCCGAAGAAGCGGATAAAGCCGGAGATGTGTCGGAAGACGGTCAGCTACGCCAGGTGAAAGATCCGCGCACTCTTGATGATGCCGGAGCCATGGCAGGAGCATGGATGCGCGCTGCAATGGCAGATACCACACTTAAAATAGACCCCTACATTGAGCAGTACTGGGCAGTTGTGGAGCAATCTCCGGTGCATCTTGCCGACGGTACAATCGCACGCAATCGTCCTCACTATAATGCCATATGGCTCGACGATATGTTTATGGCACTTCCATCTATGGCGGTACGCAGCAAATATAAGGATCATCCCGAACAGCTCGATGAAGCAGCCCGAATTGCCACCGGATTCTTCAAGCGGATGTGGATGCCTGAGAAAAACATCTTCAGACATGGCTATCTTGAAGATGCATCCCATCAACCTTCGATGGCGTGGGGACGAGCCAACGGCTGGGCAATCCTGACTCTCTGCCAACTTCTTGACTATCTACCCGAAAATCATCCTAAGAGAGCAGAAATACTCGACATTTACAGAAAGCACGCTGCCGGACTTGCAGAGCTTCAAGGAATCGACGGATTCTGGCATCAACTGCTTGACCGTCCCGAGACATATGAAGAAACCTCAGCTACTGCAATTTTCGCTTATGCACTTGCGCATGGAGTCAACGAAGGTTGGCTTGAAGCCACCACATATGGTCCGGTGGCTCAGTTGGCATGGGAAGCTGTTTCGACTAAGATCAATCAAAAAGGGGAAGTTGAAGGAGTCTGCGTAGGCACTGGAATGGGATTTGATCCTGCATATTACGCTTACCGCCCTGTCAGCGTAAAAGCCGCTCACGGGTATGGCCCTACGATATGGGCCGGAGCGGAAGTGTACAAAATGCTTAAAGACAACCATCCATACGTCAACGACAGTGCTGTACATTACTATGACATCGACCCGGAAGCCACAATGCCACTCTTCAGCCTTGACAAAGACGGAAAAGCCATTGAAATAAGACACTGACAAAAGCAATTTTGAATTGAGAATTGAGAATTGAGAATTTTAGAATTGAGCAATTGAGAATTGGGAATTGAGAATTTTAGAATTGAGCAATTTTGAATTGAGAATTGAGAATTGAGAATTGAGAATTTGAGAATTGAGAATCTGGAATTTGAAATTTGAAAAAACAATATATAAAATGAAAAAAATTATAATCTCCACTATCTTCACCGCTTTTGCTCTCACAGCGACAGCGCAGACTGATGCCTATATCAAACTTCGCGATGAAAAGAAAACTCATCCGAGAATTGAATCAATCACCTTCCCGGGGGATGCCAACACCCGCTATATGTATGACGCCATCTATGGACATGGCGCTGTGATAGAAAATCCTTGGGTAGCATACCGCGTCTATATGGACAATCGCCAAAGTCTTGACCTATATGTGAAACAGACACCTCAAATGGAACTTGACGTGACCGGGTTCTACACAACTCCCGAACAACTAAAAGAAGGATACGGAATAGATGTGCTGTGGGCCGGAAAATCAATAGGTGCCGGCTCATTCAGAGGTTTCCAGAACGGAGAACCGGTGACAATCGACACTGTCGCATCAAGAACACAAAAAGTGATTGATGACCACACGGTTCAAGTCATCGACAAGGACTGGATATACAACGGGCATCCGATACAAATGACACAAACGTATTCAATGCTGCCAAACAGCCGGGACTTATTTGTAGAAATAAAGCTTGACGGCAACCTGCCCGAAGACGTATTCTGCACGGGAATTCAGAAACTTGAAACAGACAATGAAGGTTTCCTGTCAGCAGAAGGAAGAGCCGCTTCCTGGGGAAGTAATATTCCGGATAAAAAACATCCTGAAATAGTGGAGCAAGTAGGACTCGGCATAATAGTAGACCCTGACAATCTTGTCTCGACACAGGAATCCGATATCAACTATCTCATGTTTGTGCGTCCCGATAATGAAGGAATCATCCGCTACCGCGTGATTGCCTGCGGCGATCGCGAGAAAAATGGATTCTCAAATTATAAAGATTGGTCAAAATACATTAAAGCACTTAAATACACCGAATAATGACCTATAGACATCTTTTAGCAATCGGTATTCTTGCCACTTTGTCATATGGAGCGAATTCGCAAGAGACCATCAACTTTAATTTTGACTGGAAATTCCTTCGGGGGAATAATCCCGGTGCTGAGGCTATAGATATTGATGAATCCGCATGGGAAAATGTAAATCTTCCACATGACTTCCAGATAAGCCAGCCATGGGTGGCTCCGGAAGAAGGAGACACCGGTGATAAATCAAACCTGATGGCCAATATCGCCAGCAAACTCAGTTCCCGAGGTTTCAAAGAAATGGGTGAAGGATGGTACCGGAAGACATTCACACCGGATCCGACTTGGGAAGGGAAACGAGTCCTGCTTGATTTCGAAGGAATTATGCTTGTGGGCGACGTGTATCTGAATGGAGAACGAATAGGAGGCACAGACTATGGCTATCTTGGCTTTGAATCGGACATCTCAAAGAAACTGAAATTTGGAAAACCGAACGTAATCGCAGTAAAAGCAGATACCGGACAGCCCGAAAACTCACGTTGGTACACAGGAGGAGGACTCTACCGTGATGTCAATATCAAGGTCGGGGATCCGAAACAATATTTCACGCGCAATTCTCTCTACATCACCACTCCTGAAGCGAATGTCGACAAATCGACTATACTTGTAGGAGGCGAACTTGCCAACTACATCAAGACCGACAGCATAGCAGTCGGAATTGAGATTCTCGACAAGCAAGGAAATACCGTCTACTCTAAGGTGAGAAAACACTGGAAACATCCTCGCCAACATGTGCGTGAGTTCCCCCTTGACAGCATTACTCTTGAAAATGTTACGCTTTGGGATACAGAAAATCCATATCTTTATACCTTGAAAGCGACCCTCTATCGCCCTGACGGCTCTGTTGCCGATACTGCCACAGAACGCTTCGGCATCCGCAAAGTTGAGTTTTCTCCTGAATTCGGGATGAAACTCAACGGTAAGAAAGTGCTTTTAAAGGGTATAGCCAATCATCATACGCTCGGCGCATTGGGAGCGGCCGCCTATCCTGCCGCTATGGAGAAACGCATAAAAATGCTCAAGGATTTCGGATTTAATCATATCCGTTCATCTCACAACCCTTATAGCGAATCTTTCCTTGACCTATGTGATGAATACGGCATACTTGTAGTCGACGAACTTTACGACAAATGGACTCAACAATACTCAGGAGGTCGCACTCCCTGGGAAACACGATGGCAACAAGATGTGCCGGAATGGGTGAAACGCGATCGCAACCATCCGAGTATAGTATTCTGGAGCCTCGGCAATGAACTTCAGCTGATTCCTGATCTTCCTTACAATGATTGGGGTGTAACTCCATTCAAATTACAGAAGCAGTTGCTCCAGAGATTTGACAGCACGCGACTTGTGACAGTGGCGATGCACCCACGAGGCAGAAATGAGCATACGGATTCTCTTCCCGCCCCGCTTGTAGAGCATACGGATATTGCCGCATACAATTACAGATATATGTATTTTCCGGGCGATTCAAAACGCTATCCGTGGATGATTTTCTATCAGAGCGAAGCCAACACGAGCAATATGGGACCCAACTTCTTCGAGATGGACCTTGACAAAGTGATCGGCCTCGCCTACTGGGGAATGATCGACTATCTTGGTGAGTCACAAGGATGGCCCGAAAAAGGCTGGACACAAGGAGTATTCGACATCTCTCTCGAACCCAAACCCATGGCTTACTTCCTGAAATCATTCTTTAAGCCGGAAGAACCAATAGTATATCTTGCGCCCTTCGAGACCACTAAAACTTCCCAATGGAATGGAGTCACGATGGGAGGACGTAAGTTTACCGACAGTTGGAATTTCGAAAAGGGATCAGAAGTGAAACTCTACACTTACACCAATGCAGATGAGGTTGAGCTAAAAGTAAATGGCAAATCGATCGGCCGCAAGGCAAATGATATTTCCAGTCCAAAAGACAGGAACAGGATCTTATGGGAAAATGTGCCTTATCAGGAAGGGAATATCGAAGCTATCGCTTATAAAAACGGGAAGGAAGTGAGCCGCCACAAAATGAGTACGCACGGCAAAGCGACAAAATTGACAGCAGTTCCTGACAATGCGGAATGGAAGGCAGATGGCCTTGACCTCCAACATGTCAAGATATCTGCAGTCGATCCAAAAGGACTTACCGACAAAAACGCAACCCATCTCCTGACTTTTGATGTGTCAGGACCTGCGGAGATTGTGGGAGTCATCAATGGCAATCTTAAAAGCGACGAGCTAATGACCGGCACCACACGAAGTCTTCATAATGGCACAGCCACAGTGATTTTGAGAAGCAAGCAGGAAGCCGGTCCAATCACTCTCACGGTAAAGACAGATGGTCTTCCCTCACAAAAACTTAAGCTCCGCACGCTATAAGCAGCTCACAGAAATTAAACGATATTGTAATCAAAGCAGCTTGAATATTTAATACCTTTCCGGTCAAATCATCCGGAAAGGTATTTTTTTAGCTATCTTACGTACAATGTTGGCTATCATTTTTTAAGTAGCTCACAGAAATTAAAATAATAATTAATCATAAGATTAGAGTCCTCATAATGCAGAAACTCTGCTGATGTCATGATTTTTTCAAAAAAATTTGTAAATCATACTTTTTATCACTAACTTAGCGACATATTACATAAAACATCACTTCCTCCATGAACAGGCTTCCACTGCTTACATTGATTCCGGCTGCGTTCTGCATCCTTGCGGTGTCCGTTTATTCACAACCGGACATGAGCCACACAGCCCGCCACAGAGATTTTCTAAATCCGGGATTGTCGTCATTTCCAAATTTCGTGATTTCCGTCAATGACTCTGCCAAAGAGATTGTCATAGACCCTGATGTCTTCATTTTCGATCCGTCCGCGGAGGCGGCAGCCTATCTGAATGGCGATACCATATCGTATGTGCAGTCGGCCACCAAGCACCGGTTCATATTGCGGTCTGACACCCTTTCATATTCGGGCTTCGAGAACCGCTCGACTGACTTCCGTCTTGACACACCTGTGACAGTATGCATATTCCCTCTTCTTGACGGAACTGAAACGAGCGCCACCTGGACCGGTAAGGTGAAGTACGGAGGTTCCCTTATGCTCAAGGAAATCACGGGGACATCTTCAAGCCGTGTAAATTCAGGATGGTCATTTACAGACGGCGCCGATACCGTCAGAAATGCGACAAGACTCACCTGGACACTCGATATGGCATATTTGGATAAAGAAAAGGTCCAGGTCGAATTGCCTGACAGCGTAATATCGGAAATGATCTCCGACATGAAAGTTGAAGTCGAGGCAGCTATGGCGGAACGTCTGCTTACCGAGCGCGCTCTATGGTTCAGCGAGTCCGCCCGCTATCCGATACTCACCGAAAGCAGGGTCTCGCGTGTCATCGGCAATCAGGGTTCAGCTGTTGCAGATACTGTCGCGCGGTCGTTCCTTGCCACCTATTATCCTGCGGAGAACCAATATGCCGACACCGGAGAGGAACCGGACTCAGCTCCGCGGAAAGTGAGGGCAACCGGCGATAACGCTCCTTATCTTGAAGAATATACCGGAAGCAAAAGGCTTTCTGTGGGAGAACCCACGGCAACCGAAACCGCCGTAAGTGTCACTCTTTCGTCTTATGAGGGAGCGGTTGAGGGTGTGCTCGCCATATATACGGACTCAGGCATCAGGATTGGCGAGGCTATGACGATCATGATAGGACCGGTTCCCGCGTCATACACCATCGGCTTGCCATCGGGAAGCAAAGGCGTGTTCCTGCTGACGGTCGGGACTGCGGAAGAGACACATACACGAAAAGTGATAATCTGACGGTCATGAAAAAGATAATCAAGATATTGCTGACATGCATGTCCATATGCCCGTCGGCAATGGCGAACGGACTTGCAGGGACGCCGGAGGAATACTTTGAGACTCCATCGGAACAGACGGCCGCGAATGACTCGGTCGGCAACAAAATGATGATATTGGAACAAGCGTTTTTGAATTTTTAACTCAAAAGACTTCTGTGGAGTGGTCGCAATTAAAGACCGGTTTTGACCAAAATGGGAATAATTATATTACCTCTTCGCATTTTCCCAATAAAGAATATAGTGCCCAAGCATTCATTGAAGATAATCTATCGGGAATCAATATAAGATCTGATATTCATAATCATCCTAGTGGGTCGGAATTTCCATCCGGAATGGATTCCGGACCTGATTGGAGTGGAGATATCGGATATGCTAAATGGTTAGAAACATATGCTCCTGCGCCTCCAGAATTCCTGATTTATAATCCTTTAAAAAACAGGTATGTTAAGTATACTTCAAGATCCACTAAATTCGAATTTGAAAGGTTCTTTGAAAACCTTCCTGAATTTACTATTACAATTCGCAAAAATAGGTAGGTATTGGTAATACATAAATATAATTATATGGTA
>CAMWJD010000024.1 GCA_947174515.1 uncultured Porphyromonadaceae bacterium | reverse complement strand
GTCGCAAAATTATCTCGCATTTATCATATCATTAATTTTTGCGAGCTACTTATAAAAAACGTCGGATAATATTCGTATTTGAAGAAAAATGCTTAACTTTGTTGAATAATTAAAGAGTTAACATTCCCATGAATATTCCATATTGCATTAGCCGGACTTTGGCAAGTTTTTTTCGAATGACGATGATTTTGATCCTGACAGTCTCTTTTGCAGGATGCATCAACAATAAATCGTGGCACAAGAATGAAGGAATGATTTGGCACACCGTATGGCATGCGACGTATGACGGAGAATCAAGCGCCATATCCGTTGCAATAGATTCATTGAAGTCGGTAGAGAAAAGCATATCTGTTTTTGACGAGAATTCTCTTATATCCTACATTAACCGAAACGAATATGGGCCGGTAGACCGACATCTTTTAAAGGTTTACGAGATGTCTGTCAAAGTAAACAAGTTAAGCAATGGTCTTTTCGATCCTACCCTCTCCCCTCTTATCGAGGCATGGGGGTTTGGTGAAAACCATGTGCCTACAGCCGACTCGGCTCTTATCAAGACTCTACTTCCATCTGTAGGAATAGACATGACACGAATAGATAATGGCATATTATACAAATCCACTCCACAGATGGCATTCAATTTTTCTGCCATAGCGAAAGGGTATGGAGTTGATGTGGCAGCTCAAGCATTGGTCGACAAAGGATGTCGCAACCTTATGTTTGAAATCGGAGGAGAGGTGGTGTGCAGAGGACGCAATCCGGAAGGAAAAAAATGGAGAATCCTTATCGAGACTCCTGATGAAGAGTATCTTAAAGAGGTTTTCAAGAAAGATGAGCAACCTACATTCCCCGGCAATCTGATTGTAGAACTTTGCGATGAAGCCCTTGCCACATCAGGCAATTACCGCAATTATCACTCTGAATCCGGACTGACTTACGGACATACCATTTCAGCCAAGACCGGATATCCGGTAAAGACAGATATACTTAGCGCATCCGTGATAGCTCCAACGTGCATGGAAGCTGATGCTCTTGCCACTGCATGCATGGTGATGGGATCGGCAGACGCAATGTCAATGCTACTTGAAGAAGGATATGCCGGCGCTTTCATCCTGTATTCAGGCGAAGTCATAGTCAATGACAAGATGAAAGCGCACCTTGCTAATAAGAATTAGAGTTTGGGATTGGGGACAAACCATCCGATTGCAACCCCGAAATTCCATCCATTCAAAGGGGTGCTGTAGGATGCGGATACCGATATCGAGGCGAATGGCAATGAGCCGACAATGCTTACCCGACCTAAAAACTCTGTCTTGCTGAATGGCGCGCGCCACCTGTCACCGTCGCGAAACTTTGAGAAAACGTAGGCATCTCCTCTCAATTGAATCCTTTGGAAAATTTTCCATATCGGAATAGCTCCCAATGCAACATAATCGTCTCCTCTGAGCTGCGGAATATAGCAGTTATCCATCGATTCCAATGGCATGAAGAAGCTTGAAGTCATCAGATCTGTCATCTGATCGGAAAAACGTTTTCCTATCGATACTCCCCCCTGCGCGAGAGCTCCGATATTGAAATTCTTAGCCACTGAATAATAATTATTCCAAAGGACATCAATTTTTCCTCTCCATAAGGATTGAGACATAGTGCCAGCTTCAACCGGAATTTTAGAACGCATGTTGCTGCCGCTTAATGAAACATAAAACCGTCGCCCGGTTTCCGGGAACGTGCGTTGTCCAAGCGTGTTATATTCATATTCAAGCATAACTTTTCCGGTGTTGACCTTGTACTGATCACCATAAGCAACAGATGCCTTGAGAAGAGCAGACCTGCCATGACCTACTTCATAGGCGGCCCTGACGAAATTGACATTGGATACAAACGATTCTATATTGGCACTGCTAAAGAAAAAAGGCAGATTATCGTAATACTTTTTCTTGGAGGCCACTCCCTCAAGCGAAATGTAGGAAGGATTATATGAATTAAGCCTGATTCTCCCCTTAAGGCGGGCAGCCACATATGACTGACCTCCCCATAGAGAAAGCAAAGCATCAATTGAATTTTTCTTTAAAGAGTGATAACCGATTCCTGCATAAATAAAGCTACCGACCCCTGTTGACAACCATCCGCCGGCAGAAGCGCGCCATGGATGCTTCAAATTAGCTTTCAACACGAGTTCATCGCCGTCTGCCTCAGGAAGTATCTCCTCCACATCTCCTTGCGATATGGCATTATAGTAGGCTTCCTCCACATCATCCATCGTAATTTTACCATCTTTCTTTTCCCGGCTGGAGAAAATCGATACAAGATAATCATGCTTTTTTCCTGTGACTCCGGGTGTGGAGATGGACTCAAATGATATTTCGGGAACTTTAGCGGCAAACATGGCCCGGCGCGCATTTACTTCTTCAAGAGAGCGACGAGCGCTGATCCGCGATTTTATAGAATCCACCCATTGAAGCCCGGTCTTATATCCAATATCATAAATTTCCTGAGCCTCATCAAAAGAAAGAACGCCGAAATTTGTGACAGGCACCTGTATTTTTATTCCTATTTTTGGATCAACAGAATAATCATTATTTTGGATAATCAGATCCTCAAGTTCTGAATACATGTTGTCGACATTCGGCTTTCCATCCGGTTTTGACACAGACACTCCGATTATGAAATCAGGATGAAACTCATCGCGCATCACATCTACAGGGAAATTATCATAAATACCACCATCAAATGCAAGAATACTATCTACCATAATCGAGCGATATACAAGCGGAAATGACATAGAACCTCTTACTGACTCACCAAGCGATCCTTTTCTACATACCACCTTATGCTTTTTGTAAACATCGGAAAACACGCAACGGAATGGAACGAACAGCTTATTGAAATCTCCTCCGCAAACTTTTGTGTAGGGAGAAAAGAGTTTCAGGAACTCTATGTTCATTGGAGTTGGATTGATCAGGCTTTTAGGCAAAACTTGATCGGCTATATTCACATTATCACCTCCGAAGCTGATTTTACCCCATTCGGGAGTGGCTTCAGGGGAACTGACAAACGAAAGATTCCCCTTATCAACAACACCCATGCTCCAGTTCAGGAAATCCTTGGAAGTCATCATATTGAGCATTGAATCAGGAGTCCAGCCGCAACTATATAGAGAGCCGACAATAGAGCCCATCGAAGTGCCTGCCACATAGTCGATCGGGATACCATTCTCCTCCAGAGCTTTAATAACACCGACATGGGCTACGCCTTTGGCGCCGCCACCACTCAAAACAAGTCCGACCTTGTCGGCTGCCTGCATCATTGCAGTAGCCAACAAGGTCGTCAATATGACTAAGGTTCTGTTTTTCATAATAATAGTATAAAATGTGGATACGTGATTATACTATTATTAACAAATTACCCGATTAATCGTTTAAATGGGTTAAAAGGTTTAAATGGTTTAGGGGGTTAGCCGAGCATATTGAGTTTCTGCTGAATTTGCTCAATATCCTGCTCTATCAACTTAATCTTGCGTTCAAGATCTTTAAGCATTGAATTGCCGGCGCTTGATTTTACATTGAAGAATCCCATGTTGTTATGATATGTCTTCAAGTCATTCTTCTTAGCCTCGAGTTGACGAAGGAGAATATCTTTCTCACGCTTCACTTTAGAAGAGTCATCTTTTATATCTTCCATCTTCTGCTCAAAGCGACGCATATTGTTTCTGTTTTCCTTCGCACCGAATGAATTATAGATTTTATCGCAAATTTCACGATATTCGGCGCGGAGCTGGTCTTTCAACTTAAACGGAACATGTCCGATACCATTCCATTTATCCTGAAGTTGACGCACCAACGGAAGCAATTCCTTACGGTCCAATTCAAGATCGAGAGCCTTCAGACCTTCAAGCACTTCACGTTTAGCTTCAAGATTAGCATTTTCCTCCTTGCGACGTTCGCCGTTTTCCGTTTTGCGACGTTCAAACACAGCATTGCAAGCCGCAGTAAAGCGATTCCAGACTTCATCAGAATGACGACGTCCCGCACTTCCGATCTGCTTCCATTCCTCGCGCATTTTCTGCACAGCTTCGACAGCGACATTTATTCTTTCTTCGGCAGCGAGAGCCTCAGCTTTCTCGCAGAGTTCAATCTTTTTCTTCAGATTATCGGCATACTCATCTTTCACGCGATGGAAATAATCAGCCTTAGCCTTGAAGAAATCATCGCAAAGATTACGGAAACGAGTGTAGAGGGTAGCATTATTTTTTCGTGAAGCAAAGCCAATTTGCTTCCATTGTATCTGAATATCAATCACTTTCTTTGTAGCTTCATCCCAAGCATTGAAAGTATCGGGCAAAACAGCAACGATAGCCTCTACATCTTCACACAATTTTGTCTTTGCTTCCTCATTTGCCATTTCTGAAGCCTTGCGACCTTCGAAATATTCCTGATGACGCTTTCTGACCACAGAAGATGCCTCACGGAATTCTTCCCAAAGAGGTTCGCGGAATTCTTTTGCGACAGGGCCTGTCTCTCGCCATTCATTATGAAGGATCATTAGCTTGTTGATGGCATCGACGACATCTGCGCAGTCTGCAAGTTCCTTTGCCTGCTCCACAAGCTGACGCTTCGCTTCGAGATTTTTCTTAAAGTCAAGATCACGAAGTTCTTTATTCATCTTGAGCTGGTCATAGAAAAGCTCCACAGAAGTCTGGAATTCTTTCCAAAGAGCTGTAACTGCTGTTTCCGGAAGATCAGCCTTCTCTTTAAACTGCTTCTGAAGATCTTGAAATTTCTGGAAATTAACATTGACATTGTCAATATCGGCGGCAATTTCTTTTATCTGATTGAGAATAGCTTGTTTGGCATCGAGATTAGCTTGCCTGTTTTTTTGATCTTCCTCAAGCCAAGCTGCACGAATGTCGCGGAAACGCGCGAAGAGGTCGCGCACTTCAGCTTCTCCTTCATCAGGAGTTGAGACAAACTCTTCGGGATTGCCGCCATCCGCGATATGCTTTTCAAGTTCGGCAAGAGTTTCTTTATTTCTGATTGCAAAATAAGCTCCTTTGATAGCCTGAGCCTCATGGTGTTCAGTGGCTCTGGATTCCTCTACAATAGTGCGGAGGGCCTCAAGGAGTTCGCTTTTTGACATTTCTGAAAAGCGTGGTTTACGCTCTTCATATTCTACTTCAGGAGCGTCTACGCCGACAGTTTCTACTTCAGCAGTCGCTACATTGTCGGTTTCAACTCCGGTGGTTGGTTCAGGAAGTTCCACTTCTGAAACATTCTTTACTTCGTCGGTCATGGCAAGGTAAGGTTATGTTGATAATTATTCTTCTACTTTAATTGAAATGATACGAATATCTTCGAGAGGACGATCTCTGCCGTCAGTTTCAGCTTTCTGAATTTTCTCTACAGTGTCCATCCCTTCGAGCACTTCACCGAAAACTGTATATTGTCCGTCAAGATGCGGAGTTCCCCCGATTGTAGTGTAATCGCGCACCTGTTCTTCAGACATAGTCACGGGTTTAACATTTCCTTCAGTTTGCTTGATAAGCTCCTGTCTGAGATTTTCAAGACCCACACTATCTTTGGCGAGCCTCAACTGTCTGATGGTGTCCATGTTCTGACGTTGCAGTTCCATAAAATATGATTGCAGTTGCTTCTGAACGGACATTTCCTCCATTCTCGAAAGTTGCTGAGGAGAATACTTTTTTCCGGTGACGATATAAAATTGACTTCCTGAACTTTTCCGTTCGGGATTCATTTCATCACCTGTGCGAGCCGCTGCGAGCGCGCCATATTTATGATAATGCTTCGGATACTCGATCTCGGCGGGAATAGTATAACCCGGACCTCCGGAACCAAGCATCACTCCCTTATCGGCATTTTTTGAATCAGGATCTCCGGTCTGCACCATAAAATCGTTGATCACCCTATGGAACAGCACTCCATCATAATAGCCTTTCTTGGCAAGTTTCAAGAAATTGTCTCTGTGAAGGGGTGTGTCGTCATAAAGGCGAATCTTAATGTCGCCGGCAGTCGTGACGATGTCGAGTGTAGGGCCTGCCGGCACGTCTTGTTTGATGGTGATAGTTTTCATTTCATCATTATTTGATTGAAGTCCGTCAGGATATGCTTTATGTGATGCGTAGAGTGCCGTAGAAACCAAAAACGTAACACCCAAAGCCGCAACAGGAATTAAAATCTTCTTTTTCATCTTCAAATTTATACGATAGGCTCTTGGATCCTTATATCCCTTCGGCAGGATATATTCTTTTATATATTCTTCTGAAAGTATCGTCTGAGGCCTTCAATTCATCGGCTCGTTCTTTATAGTCGCTGCCCCAAATTGCCTGAAGAAGAGACCCGATATAGCGATGCTCCCTGTCTTTCTCAATAGCGCCCTCCACCAAAGGAGTAATCCAACCGGCAAACTTTTCACGGTCGATCGCACACAGGAATCTGGCTGTGGAAGCAAGGAACTGTCCGGATATATCAACGCGACGGAGATTGTCGTATAACTCCGGCATGCAGTCAATGCAAGTATCCACGTTATTGACTATATAGTCATATGTAGCCATGCCATCCTCATCCCCGACCAAGCTTTTCAATGTTTCACTCATATTTTTTCTGATTTATCCCATCACGCCGATCCAATATAAGAAGCTTAAAGGGGATATCAAAGCGCAAATTTACACAAAATATTCGAAATAAATAGATTTTCAAGAAAAAAAATGTTTTTCTTAACCAAAATAGCATAAATTATGTTTTATTTTTATAGAAATTTCCTTAAATAACCTCTAAAGTGAATAAACCAACTGATAAAATAATCGTAATAGGACGTCAATATGGAGGTACGGGACGAAAAACCGGGCGTGCGCTTGCGGAAAAGCTTGGAATCCCCTATTACGATAAAGAAATAATCAATAAAGTTGCGGCAAAATACGGCTATGATCCGGACATTCTTCACCGCGCAGATGAAAAGAAGCCTTCTCCTTTTAGGAGCATGCTTCTCGGCAAATATGGAGTGATGGATATGTATGCCACTTCTCCACTGAGCAGAGAATCACTCTATGAGGCACAAACAAATGTAATCAGACAAATATGCAATGAAGGGAGTTGTGTGATAGTTGGGCGCACTGCCGACTATATAATGCGCGACCACCCCGGATTAGCGAGCATATTCATCCATGCGCCTAAAGAATGGCGGGCTCAGAATCTGATTGGAAGAGGAGAAGCGGAGACCGTTTCGGAAGCGATTGCCAAAATAAAGAAAGCAGATTCAGACAGGGAAGGATATTACAACTACTTCACCGGAAGGAAATGGGGAGTAGCTGACAATTATCACCTCACGATAGACGCCTCCCTTTTTGATCAGGAGGAAATGGTAAATATTATCGCCGCGATAATCGACAAAAGGAAATAATAACAGAACAAATCAACAATTCCGAGTGTATAAAAGTATATAATATTTGCAGAAGAGAGGTCTGTCGCTTCATGCCGGGAGCATGAAGAGGAAAGTCCGGGCAACAAAGAGCACCATACTTGTTAACGTCAAGTCGGCGGCGACGTTGAGGATAATGTGACAGAAAATTACCGCCTGAGGATCTTATGATTTACAGGTAAGGGTGAAAAGGCGGGGTAAGAGCCCACCGGATGCCATGGCGACATGGCATGCCGCACATCCTATGGGTTGCAAGGCCAAATACACCGGCAGCTAAGGGCTGCTCGTCCATTGCCGGGGGGTAGGCTGCTCGGCGCATTAGCGCCGGAGCCGTCTGGCGACAGGCGGTCAAGATGAATGACAGACGGGAGACAACCTTTTTGGAAAGATCCTACATAACCCGGCTTACATCTCTTCTGCAATTTTTTTCAAACCATAAAATCCGGCAATACCACATGGCTGAAGGACACCCACAAAACGTAAATAAGAACGATACTAAGAAGAAGCCCGGTTTTTTCGCCAGGATAACTGAAAAGGTAGAAAATCAAATTAGTTATTGCACTTCGGGCGTGTGGTCAGATCCCAGAAAGACCATCAAGGTGCGTCTGGTGAAGACAATCAATCTGACGATACAGGCCTTTCTGAACAGAGACCTTCAGATTAAGTCGATGGCGATCACTTATCAGACCGTATTTGCCATGGTTCCCGCGCTTGCTCTTCTGCTCGCCATAAGCAAAGGGTTCGGATTCCAGGATATTGTGGAAAAGGAACTCTATACATATTTCCCGTCGCAGAGTAAAGCTTTGGGAGCGGCGCTCGGCTTCGTAGATTCCTATCTTGCGGAAGCCTCGTCGGGGGTATTGGTCGGTGTAGGCCTGATAGTTCTACTCTGGACCCTCATTTCTTTGCTCAGCAATATCGAGGATGCTTTCAATAATATCTGGGACATAAAGATCGGACGGAACACGATTCAAAAAGTAAAGGATTATATAGCCATCTTTCTGCTTATACCGGTTCTTATGATAATGAGTTCCGGCATATCGCTATTCATGTCGTCGACAGTTTTGGCGGCAGTGCCGTTTGCATTCATGACTCCTATGGTCAATACAATAATGGAGTTGATACCCGTGATATTGACCTGGGGGGCATTTACCCTATGCTTCTGGCTCATCCCTAACACAAAGGTGGAGTTCAAGTATGCGGCAATTTCAGGAGCCTTCAGCGCGATAGCTTTTGAAATAATGCAGCTGCTTTTTCTCAACGGCCAGATATATGTATCGAAATACAATGCTATCTACGGATCGTTTGCGTTCCTTCCTCTTATGCTTATATGGCTACAGTTGAGCTGGCTGTTGCTGCTTTCAGGATGCGGCCTCACTTATTCTCTGCAAAATGTATTCTCATATAATTTCTTCGGAAATCTTACAAGCATATCTGAAAGTTACTACAGGGAGGTGCTTTTAGTTGTGACTGCAGTAGTCTACCGGCGCTTCCACAATGGATTGCCGGCACCTACACGCAATGGCCTTTCCATGAAATACGGGCTTCCGATAAGGCTCGTAAGCAGCATCACCGACAAATTGCATAAAGCAGGCTTGATCCAGCTGAATGAAAGCAATGGAGGCAAAGATGATCCCGGACTGATTCCCACCACCGACACTGATAAAATCTTAGTGAAGGATGTGGTGGCAAGAGTTGAATCAGCCGGAATGAAAGATTTCATTCCCGAATTCAACACTACATATAAGGTGGCCCTGAAAGAACTCAACGAGATATCTTCGCGGATGTATGAAGCCGCCGGCGACATGCTGATACGCGATCTCGATATCTTTGTAGATATGGATGACCCCAATCAACCTACAACCGACTGAACACCTTAAAAAAATCAGTTTCACAAGCGAAACTGATTTTTTTTATGTTATGCAACACTTTTGATGATTTTTGTTAAAATATATTTTGTCACTCAACATATTTTAATTAAATTTGCGTCTATAGAAATAAAAGATTAACTATAGACATGAGTTACCTGAAATTTGACAAAAATTTAATGATAAACCTGGAGCAGAGTCTACCGAAAGAAATGCTCCGCACCAACAAGTCAGGAGCTTACCATTGCACAACGATCGTGGGGTGTAACACCCGCAAACAGCACGGTCTGTTGGTGATACCGATTCCGGAGATGGACGACAAGGCACATGTGTTGCTGTCAAGCCTCGATGAAACGGTGATCCAGCATGGAGCTCCATTTAATTTGGGCCTTCATCAGTACGGTCCTGACGTATTTTCACCCAACGGGCACAAGTATATCAGAATGTTTGACTGCGAGACAGTCCCTACCATGACCTACCGCGTAGGTGGAGTGATTCTCACAAAGCAAAAGACCTTCATCAGCAATGAAAACCGCATACTGATAAAATATACGCTCGTAGATGCACATTCCGACACCACACTGCAGTTCCGGCCGATGCTCGCATTCAGAAATGCCAACGACTTAGTGGTGGAAAACACTGCAATAAACAAGGAAATCAAAGAAGTTCATGACGGCATATCAACTTGCCTATATGCAGGATATCCTGATCTTGTCATGCAGTTTAACAAACCGGTGAAATGGGTCAACGACGGGCATTGGTATAAAGGTATTGAATATTACAAAGACCGAGACAGAGGAATTCCATATAAAGAAGATCTTTGGGTTCCGGGATATTTCGAGCTTCCAATCAAAAAAGGAGAAAGTATCATCTTCAGTGCGGGAACATCAGAGATCGACCCTGCTAATCTTGAAGAGCTCTACGAAAATGAGATAAAGGGTCGTACACCACGCACAAGTTTCTACAATTGCCTCAAGAATTCAGCCAAGCAATTCTATCTCAAGAATAAGAGCGGAATGTATATTATGGCAGGATTTCCATGGTATAATGTTCGGGCTCGCGATGAACTCATGGCACTCCCCGGATGCACTCTGGCCATTGACCACAAGGATGATTATATCCAAATAATGTCTACCTTCTTAAAGGCTCTCCACAAATATATCGGCACCGGAGAAAAAGACCGCACTATCCATGAGATTGATCTTCCGGATATTCCTTTATGGACAATCTGGGCCATACAGCAATATCGACGTTCGACCGATACCCGCTCATGTCGCGAGCTTTATGGAGAAGACGTGAAAAAACTTGTGGAAGATATCCGCAACGAGAGAATTCATAATCTGCATCTTAATCCTAACGGGTTGCTCACGAGTAATGGGACCGACACACCGGTGACATGGCTCTCTGCATCCATCAACGGCAAGCCAATCATACCACGCACAGGCTATATCGTAGAGTTCAACGCTCTTTGGTATAATGCCATTCGCTTCCTTATCTCTCTTTATGAAGGAGAAAAAGAAATGAGCGAATACATCGAAGAACTTTCAGCACTTTCTGATAAAGTGAAGCAAAGTTTCATAGAAACATTCCTGAATGACTATGGCTATCTTTATGACTACGTCAACGGCACATATGCGGATGTCGAAGTGCGTCCGAACATGGTAATCGCGATCGGTCTTGAATATAGTCCGCTCGACCGTCGCCAGCGCAGGAAAGTGCTTGACCTTGCCACCAGGGAGCTTCTCACACCCAAAGGACTTCGTTCCCTAAGTCCGAAAAGCTATGCATATCGTCCGAATTATGTCGGAGGACCTATCGAGCGAGAATATGCCGTGCATCAAGGCCCGGTTCGCCCATGGCTCTTCGGTTTCTATGCGGATGCATATATAAAGGTGTTCGGAGTCAGCGGCCTTGGATTCATTGAGCGAAAGCTGATCGGATATGAAGATGACATGTCGGAAAATTGCATCGGCTCGCTTAGCGAGATGTATGACGGCAATCCACCGTTTGCCGGACGCGGCGCTGTATCTACCGCAAAGAATGTGGGCGAAATCCTTCGCACAATCAAGAATGTGAAAGAACTCAACAAATTACAGAACTACGATAATTAATCAGATATGAAAGCATTAATGTTCGGGTGGGAGTTTCCACCGCATATTCTTGGAGGTCTCGGGACAGCTTCTTATGGACTCACCAAGGGGATGCACGCCTGCGGCGACATGGACATCACATTTGTGATTCCAAAACCCTGGGGCGACGAAGAAAAAGGCTTTGCCCGCATAATCGGTGCCAACTGCACTCCCGTTGCATGGCGCGACGTAAGTTGGGACTACGTGGAAAGCCGTATTGGTAAGGTAATGAATCCACAGCTCTATTATGACCTGCGCGATCATATCTACGCCGATTTCAACTATATGAAGCTCAACGACCTTGGATGTATTGAATTTTCAGGTCGCTACCCCGACAATCTCATCGAGGAAATCAATAACTATTCAATAGTGGCCGGCGTGATCGCCCGCACCGTAGATTGCGACATCATCCATGCCCATGACTGGCTTACTTATCCGGCAGGAATACACGCAAAGAATGTGACCGGCAAACCACTCGTGATTCACGTGCATGCGACAGACTACGACCGCTCACGCGGAAATGTGAATCCGACAGTATTCGCAATTGAAAAAGACGGAATGGAAAATGCCGACCACATCATGTGCGTGTCAGAGCTAACCCGACGCACTGTGATCGACAAATACGGCATCAATCCGGCTAAAGTGTCGACAGTGCACAATGCAGTTATTCCTCTTGATCAAGAATATCTTGACATAAAGCGTCGCACAGAGGGTGAGAAAGTGGTCACATTCCTGGGGCGCATCACTATGCAGAAAGGTCCGGAATATTTCGTAGAAGCGGCAGTAAAGGTGCTTCAGAAAGATAAGAACGTGCGTTTCGTTATGGCAGGAAGCGGCGATATGATGGATGCAATGATCAAGCTCGTGGCAAAGCGTGGAATTGCCGACCGATTCCATTTCACCGGCTTCCTTCGAGGAAAAGAAGTGTATGAGATGCTCCGAGATTCTGACGTCTACATCATGCCTTCCGTTTCCGAACCATTCGGCATCTCCCCTCTTGAAGCTATGGAAATGGGAGTGCCGAGCATCATATCCAAGCAGTCAGGTTGCGCAGAGATCCTCACCAATGTCATAAAGACAGACTATTGGGATATCGACGCTATGGCTGACGCCATCCACAGCATACTCCACTACCCTGCCATGTATCATACTCTTCGTGATAAAGGCATTGAGGAAATCCATGGCATCACGTGGGAGAAAGTAGGACAAAAGGTGATTGGAATCTATAAAGATGTGATAGCCGCAAGAAACCATTAATTTATCTTTCGCAAATGAAAGCTCAGGGTTAAAGGTTGGATGGAACAGAAGTTCAGTTTGCTTTCAAAATATAATTTTAGCTCGCATAAACTAAACAAAATATGCTACCATAACCTCCATAACCCAACAAACCATAAAACCCCTAAACTAATAAAAAATATGAAAAACGTTTGTTTTTATCTCAACATACATCAGCCATATCGTTTGAAAAGATATCGTTTCTTCGACATCGGCAACGATCATTACTACTATGATGACTTTGCCAACGAAGACATCATCACCAACCTTGCAGAAAGAAGCTATATTCCAATGTGCAGTACTCTGCTTGAAATGGCTAAGGAATATGGACAAGACTTCAAATGCGCTATTTCCATATCCGGGACAGCCATCGAACAGCTTCAGCAGTCAGAACCTGAAGTGATAGAATTGCTTCGCAAACTGGCCGATATGGGATGCGTGGAATTTCTTGGAGGCACTTTCGCTCACTCACTGGCTTCTCTGGAAGATCCCGAAGAGTTCATGCGTCAAGCTAAAATCGAGCAGAAGACCATAAAGATGGTTTTCGGCCAGACTCCGAAAGTATTCGCCAACACCGAACTGATATTTGACGACGACATCGCGTCAATGATTCAGGTAATGGGTTATAAGGCAGCCGTGGTGCCTGGCGCTAAACACATTCTCGGTTGGAAGAGCCCAGATTACGTCTATACTTCCGCGACCGCTCCCAAACTGAAGATACTTTTCACCAACGACAAACTTGCCGCCGACATCTCTCATAATTTCAACAATCCTGATTGGGCTGAATATCCGCTTACGGCAGACAAATACGTCAACTGGATTGCTGAACTTCCGGAGGAAGAACAGATAGTGAACATTTTCCTTAGCATGGATACGTTCGGCGGATTCCTTCCCGCAAGCTCAGGAATCTTTGACTTCATGAAGGCTCTTCCGCGATTTGGAAAGGAGAAAGGGGTACGCTTCACTTCTCCGTCTGAAATTGTCGGAAAACTTAAGGCTGTCGACACCTTTACCATTCCTTACGCCATCTCTTATGTAGACGGCACTCGTATCGACGTTTCAACATGGAAGGGCAATGACCTGCAACGTGAGGCTCTCAATAAGCTCTATGGCATATCAGAACGCGTTTCAATGGTAGAAGACCGCAAGATACAGCAAGACTGGGAATATCTTCAGGGAAGCGATCATTTCTCCTATATGGCTACAAATGCCAATCAGGCTTTCAGTCCTTATGATAGTCCTTTCTCTGCTTTCACAAATTATATGAATGTGCTTGCCGATTTCCTTGTCAGAGTCGAGGAGCAGTTCCCGGAGAATGTCGACAATGAAGAGCTCAACTCTTTGCTGCTCACTATCCGCAATCAGTCTTCAGAGATTGAGCAGCTCAACAAGGAGGTGAAAGCACTGCGCAAGAATATCCTTGAGGCTGAAGACAGCAACTATGCCGCTGTGATTATTGAGGAGCCCCAAAAGGATAAGAAAACGGAACCAAAGAAAGAAAAGGCTCCAAAAGCTGAAAAGCAAACTAAAGAAAAAACTGTAAAGAAGAAAACAGCAAGCAAAGTTGCTAAAAAGTCATAAAATAAGACAAAAATATTTCAATTGTTAAACTATTGTAACATCCTGAACTTTATAAACATTTACATTGTTTTGATTTCAGAAAGTAAGAAAATCGTTTCATGATGTTAGGTTAGTTTAAAATTGAATTATGGAAAAAATCAGATTGCAGCTGCCTGTGAAGGTAGCTGCAATTCTTTTATACCATTCATAAACATTATACCATTCATAAACATCTGATAAGTAAATAATATTAATGAACTCTACCACGCGTCTAAACGTTTGAATATTGAAATGGTAATATTAGCATTTCAAAGAGGGATTTTTAACTTTTATTGGCACAATATTTGATATTATGAATTACAGAAACAATAGGAATAACCGCAGACACGGGTTTAATCCTTACTATAAAAATAATAATAAGAACATGAACGAGAAAGAATATAAAGAAACCGAACAGGAACCTATCGATGATAGGACTCTTGAAGAAAATGCCGTGATCGACGGAGATTATGCCGGCGATTCTGAAGACACACAAGCTGAGCAGGAAGTAAACACTTTGGAAAATCAACTTGCAGATCTTCAGGCTCAGGTGGAAAAAGAAAAGAAAGAGTATCTATTCCTTGCAGCAGAATTTGACAACTACCGAAAACGCACTCTCAAGGAAAAGGCTGAAATCATTAAGAACGGCGGAGAAAACGTACTTAAAGGTATTCTCCCTATAGTTGATGATTTTGAAAGAGGGCTTAAGGCCGCAGAGGGTGAATCTGATGCCAAATCGGTGCTCGAAGGCATGACACTCATATACAATAAACTTGTAAAGTATCTTGAGAGTATGGGAGTCAAAGAGATGACCTCGACCGGAGAAGAGTTTAATTCCGATCTGCACGAAGCAATAGCCCAAGTGCCTGCACCATCAGAAGATATGAAAGGGAAGGTGCTTGACACTGTTCAGAAAGGATATATGCTCAACGATAAAGTGCTTCGTCATGCCAAAGTGGCGGTAGCCCAATAACCCTTCGATAAAACGCATCTAAAAGATCCACTATCATGGCAGAAAAAAGAGATTATTATGAAGTGCTGGGCGTAGCCAAAAACGCCACAGCCGATGAAATAAAGAAAGCCTACCGAAAGAAGGCGATTCAATACCACCCCGACAAATATTCCGATAAGCCGGAGTCTGAACAGAAAGCGGCAGAAGAGAAATTCAAGGAAGCCGCCGAGGCATACGACGTGCTCAGCGACGAAAAGAAGCGTCAGCTATATGATGCATATGGTCACAACATGGGTCCTCAGGGATTCGGTGGTGGTGGAGCCGGAGGAGGCTCATATGGAGGATTCGGCGGATTCGGCGGAGGCTTCTCAATGGAAGATATCTTCTCAAATTTCGGAGATATTTTTGGTGATGCATTTGCCGGAGCCGGCACATACAGAGGTTATTCTTCCGGAGGCAGGACACGCAAACCGGTCAATAAAGGCACCGACCTAAGAATCACTGTCAAGGTCAGCCTCAAAGACATCGCCAACGGAGTCGACAAAAAACTGAAGATTCCAAAATTCGTGGCTTGTTCTCATTGCAACGGCACAGGAGCAAAAGACGGAACTTCTTTCCACACTTGTCAACGCTGCGGTGGCACGGGCTATGTGACTCAAATGCGCCAGACATTCCTTGGAGCCCAGCAAGTACAGTCGGTGTGTCCGGAATGTAATGGCGAAGGCAAGGTCATAACTGAAGAGTGCACGTATTGCCATGGCACGGGAGTTGAGAAGAAAGAGACAATCGTGGAATTTCATATTCCGGCCGGCGTTCAAGACGGACAGACTCTTGTGCTTAAAGGGGAAGGGAACGCGCCACGTCATGGTGGGGTGAACGGAGATCTTCTGATCGTGATTCAAGAAGAAAAGAATTCCGAGCTAATCCGCGATGATCAGGATCTTATCTACAACCTGATGCTTGATTTCCCCACAGCAGCTCTTGGCGGAAGCGCTGAAATTCCATTGATCGATGGCAAAGCACGAGTAAAGATCGCTCCCGGAACACAGCCAGGCAAAGTGCTTCGCTTGCGTGGCAAAGGACTTCCTACATTCCAAAACGAACACGTGAAAGGAGATATCCTTGTCAATGTGATGGTCTACGTTCCAGAGAATCTTTCAGATGCAGAAAAGAGTGCGATCGAAAGTCTTAAAGACAGCTCAAATGTAGTTCCTACGGAATCAACGTCAAAGAGAATTTTCTCACGTCTGCGCCACATCTTCAACAAAGAAAACAGAGTAGAATAAATAATTGACAACAGCACCCCCGGTCACTGTGTGAAGTGACCGGGGGTGCTGTTGTATAAATGAATGATCATTAAAATATGACTTTCTTTCCTTTGTGGATGAATATGCCTTTTGTAGGATTATTTACCCTTCGGCCCATAAGGTCGTAGTAAAAATCTGATTGCATATCAGCTTCTATGCCTTCGACTGCATTTTCTTCATTAGGATTATAAGCCACAGCATTGAATGAGATGACTCCATCATCAGATTCTGAAATGTCCTGAAGATCAAAAGCCTGGCGCTTTCTCGTCCAACTTAAAAGCTGGGGAGAGGTTTCGTAACCAAACGAAGTGACTTCATTAAGACCGGGGAATGGATCTCCCCCTGCAGTGGCACTTGAGGCAATACGATCGGCCTCAACAATATCCACACGCTGGTGAGTCATCACATTATTTACAGTATTGGCAGTCCAAGGGCCAACCTTGTAGTCTATATGCCATACGAGCATTCCATGTCCGGGAAGGAATTTGTCATTACCAAGTTGCTGTCGGTTTTCAAAGAAGAAAAATTCATTTTCATTTTCAGTAGGAAGGACATATGCTTCATTAGAAGAAGAAAGATCATGAATTTCTACTTTTCCTTCAGTGATCGGTTTAAGATCAATCCAACCAAGCGCACACTTTTCATATGAAGAATAGTTTGGAGGAGTGAGACGGTCATTGTTATAAGTTCCGTTGTCCATTACACTCCAATTACCGGTGCAATAGGTGCCATATTGATTTGCGGTATTGTAAAGATCAGGCAATCCCATAACGTGACTGAATTCATGCACGAAAGTCCCAATTCCGTCAGGTCGCTTGTAACCACTTGGATATTCACAAGTGCAAGCGTATTGCCTAAGCGTGACACCATCAAAGATGAAAGGTTCTTCATACACTGCAATGACATCCCATGAATGAGGCCAGACGGCATTCTTTACGCCACTGTCATGTTCTCCTTTACCTGCATAAAAGATGAAAACATTGTCGATGATTCCATCTCCATCTCTGTCATATTGAGAAAAATCAACAGTGTCATCAAGCATCTGACATGCATGAACTGCCATATCTTCAGGATGAAGGTCATTGCCACGAGAGTCATTACCTCCGTAATATTCTCTTTTGTTAGGAAGTTTCACAGGTCCGTACACATCGAAATCAGGAAGGAAAAGGCCATTAGAATTTTCCACAAACCAATCACGTGCAGAACCTAACGAGCCGTAATCGGAGAATCCCTTCTCGTTAAGCATACGGTTGAAATAATCAAAAATACCTTTTTCAGATGGCTTTTGCAAATATTCTTCGAATGATACATCTTCATATTCCACGAGGATTACCAGACCTTTTTGAACACCTAAAACCGGGAATGTTGATTTACACCGACCAAAATTCATCGGAACTACCCTGTCATCATCTTCAACGGAATCTTCCTCTGACCGGGTATTCAAAAGCTTAGGCTGCATAAGGGACTGAAGCCTTTCAAACTTCAATGTCTTTTCATCATTAAGCTTATTAGCCCAGTTTTCCACGAGATGTTTCGGTTGCAACTGTTGCGATATAAAAGATCTTTCCTTTAATGGGCCTACTGCTATTCCGGAAGGAATAGGGAAACCGTCGTTATCAAACTTAGCATATTCCATTCTGCCGTCCGCCTCCAGAAGAAGTAAACCGTCTTCAGAATAAATCATATGAGCATGCTCGTCACCTGAAATCTGAATATTGACAACAGTTCCATCAGGCTGAGTATATGCGATAAAACCGGGTTTTGCCGGTATTGCCATGACTGCCGCACACATACCGGAAGCCAAAATCGATAATAAAATACGTTTCATATTATGTAGTGAAATTCAGCTCCCGCATGCGAAAGCTGACGATTATAGTATTACGAGGCAGCCAATAACAGGCATCCTACCATTCGTAAGATACAGTAGCCCCTAATGAATTTAACGTACCGGAATTGCTATTATTGTACCACCAATAGTTGCAAGTCAATAATTGATATGTCAATCCTATGTTCATTGCTCTTTTTCCATTACTGCTGACTGGCACGCGAATTCCAATCGTCGGTTTCAGCAAAAAATATTCCGATCCGTTTATATAACCATTTTCAATAGCAAGATAATTTTTTCCTATAAGGAATGATCCACCGGCTTTGACGTCGATCACCAGCGACGTACTTGTCGGTTTTCCGAATTTAAAACGAAAATCAGTAAACAAAGGAATCATAACACCACTTGTAGTGACACCTCTATTCCCGATAGGAGTTCCATTATATTGCGAACCGGCTTTTGAATACACCAGATCCACTCCAAGCCCGGCACCCATAAAGAGCCAGTTGGCATACTGGAAACCTTGAGTAGTGCTGACTCCAATAAAATCAGCCTGCAGAGTACCAAGACCTCCTACATATGATGCGTCGACATATCCTTTATAGCTCATTCCGCCGATCACTGCAGTCTGGAGCATATTGGCAGCTTGATTGACAATATTATAATACTGCGCTTTTGACTGAACGGGAGACAACATTCCAATCAGGGCGATAAAAAGAGACAGATAGATTTTCTTCATAACCATTACGATATTGAGCGTTTACACTGGAATTACATTTCTAAAAGGAGAACAAACTCAGGCTCATAAAGTTCTGTAATATTCAAGATGAAAATCAATTCAATCTCCTTTCTTAAGGATATCAATTTTGTAAACCGGTCCCAACCATTCATGACGATATGAAAAATCTTCAAGTTCACTTTCCTAAAGCCTGAGGCACCGTCTCATAAAAAAAAGGGACTTAGATTATCCTTACATATTTTCCCATTATTCACTACCCTTCTCAGGCCTATATATGGAATGATAATTTTTTTGAAAAAAATACAAATCACAACCATACGGATTAACGAAAAAATGATTAATTTTGCAGTCATGAAAACTATAATATTTCTTCTGTGCCTCTTTACAATAATAGAAAGCAGCGACGCTTGCCGGTTTCATCCTGATTCCATCATGTGTAATCAGGAAGAAATAGATATCAAATACATTCTAAACGACACCATAGCCAATGAGGGAAGTAACCTATCGGGAATAGATTCAAGCGTCGGCTCCATGTATTCATTCAAGCCGACCCAATTGATAGTCCCCGGGGTGCTTTTGGCTGCGGGGATAGCCGGCACATACACATTAGACGGCTTTAAAAATACTATCCGCGATCATTTTTCCGGCTATAAAAAAGGACATAAGTTCAGGGCTGATGATTATATACAATACTCTACGGCCGTTGGATATGTGGGTTTAGGATTCATCCCCGGAGTCAAGACAAGAGGAGACTTCAGGCAACGGGTAATGGCCGGAGTTACGGCTTATGCCGTAATGGCAGTAGCCGTCAATGCCTTGAAGTATTCTTTCAAGCATCCTCGTCCGGATACCGGAACAAAAAATTCCTTTCCTTCCGGACACTCTGCAACAGTCTTCACAGGAGCAGAGCTGATGCGTATTGAATATGGAAATTATGTCGGAATCGCCGGCTATGCCGTAGCAGTCACCGTAGGAGCCCTGAGAATTTACAATGACCGCCATTGGATTACAGATGTATTGGGAGGTGCAGCAATAGGCATTTTAAGTGCCAGAATAGGATATTGGCTTCTTCCATTTGAACAACGACTGTTCAAACTTGACAAAAAGAAGAATAATGATAAAGCTATTGCTATTCTGCCAATATTAGGCGAGACTAACGGCATGGCCTTCTCAATGCAATTTTAGGCCCATTTCATAAAAGAACGGGGTCTATCATTTATATTCGGATATAAGATGGCTTATGATTTTTTCAGAATGTCATCATACGCATATATGTCATATTTTTTATCACAGGTTTTCCACACATATAATTTTTTTTATAATTTTGTAACACAAAAAGAAAAGTGAATGTCATTCAAAATTTATTAATGAAGTTGTTTAAACAACTTTATTAACATGACACAGACTCTTGCGCTTTTCCTCAATAACTTAAATCAATAATCCCTTTCCGGAGAGTCTACGGGATAATAAAAATTATGAAAAATATTTTATTAGCTTGCACTCTGATCATTTCTCTTTGCACACTCGGAGCATGCAGCAAAGATGGTGATGGCCCTGGAATTGGCAAGTCAAACGTGAGCGGAAACTTTAAGGTAGATGGCAAGAAGGCAGATCTAAAGTATGGCTACGTAATAGTTGATGACTATTATAATGACGCCGAATATTCTTTTTACTCAATCGATGTTCTTAAATATGTGGTAGAGGACAAAGACATTGAGGAGGTAAACAAAGATTTTTCAAGATTATTTTTCTCATACGACTATAATCGTTCTCGTGTGACCGAATTATATTTTGAGTATAACGTCAATTATTTCAAAAAGACCGGTTTTTGTTATGATTATGATGGGAATAATCCTTCTAATTATATTGACTTCTCTATGAATGGGGAGAAAATAAGATGTTCTTCAACATCTATTCCTATGAATAAATATGATTTTGATTATGACAATGAATATGGCGAATTTGATGCATCTTTCTCAGTTGAAGGCACTCCTTTTGACGTGACATATCTTGATGAAGACGATGACTATTATTCTACGAGAGGAATTGTAGTGAAAAGGGTGACAGATACTAAAGAAATCGCTTTCTTGAAGTCTCTAAAAGAAAAACACAAAAATTTGAGAAACAAATAATACAAATGAGAACATGAGAAAGTCCGGTGACAATGTTGACACCGGACTTTCTTTCATTTATCTTATGGCATTAAGAGCCCATCTAATAAAAATAATAAAAGGTAATTATATAAATCACAAAAGTTTAGAGGATGTACTATTTGGCACATCCTCTAAACTTTTATATTTCTGCAATAAATTTATTTGAAAATTTATGAATTTTGTCCAGGTCCTATATTTTCATTACAAAACTGTTTGCTTATATTCTCAGCCTCCGGTAAATCTTTGACTAAACACTTACATTATTCTACAAGGACTCAATTTTCGGAAAATATCTCCTCTATTTTATACCTCATAAGGTAAATTCTACATTCTGTACCTTACAAGGTAAATTCATCTATTTTGTACCTTACAAGGTAAATTTATCAATTTTGTACCTTACAAGGTAAATTCATCAATTTTGCACCTGTCTCTTATACCACTCTCCGAGCCCACGAGACGCTCATGAATCGCGGATGGCGTCGTCTGCTGGAAAAAAAAAAGGGGGGGG
>CAMWJD010000023.1 GCA_947174515.1 uncultured Porphyromonadaceae bacterium | reverse complement strand
CTCGTGGATGAATACGACAAACCCCTCGTAGCCAACATTCACAATAAGGAAAATATCGAGCATTACCGCAACCGTCTTTCCGCCATATATTCCAATTTCAAAAGCTCGGCTGAGCATATACGGCTGGTATTCCTGACCGGGGTCAGCCGATTCGGCAAACTGAGCGTCTTTTCCGACCTCAACAATCTCCGCGACATCACTTTTCTGGATGAGTATGCAGACATATGCGGCATCACGGAGAAAGAACTGCTCGAATATTTTAAGCCGGGCATTGCAAAATTAGCCATAAAGGAGGATGTCACTTATGAAGAAGCTTGCCGGAAGCTCAAAAAGAACTATGACGGCTATAGATTCGCAGCCGAAGGCAGCGACATCTACAACCCATGGTCGATTCTCAATGCAATGGCTGACTCAAAGATAGCCAATTATTGGAATGACACCGGTATGCCCAGAATCGTAGTCAAGACCCTGAAACGTGTCAACGCCAATCTCCCTGAGATGTTTGACACTTACTGTACGGAAGACGACTTGAAAGGTCTCGACCTGTTGACGCCACAGCCTCTTGCACTCCTTTATCAGACCGGCTATCTCACCATAAAGAGTTATCATCCGAAAATCAGACGATATCGCCTGGGTATCCCAAACGATGAGGTCAAAGATGGTCTTTTCAAGGTATTACTGCCCTATTACGTAAAAAGCCTTTCCGACAAGGAGGAGAAGAAGATCATATCCGATATGGTAATGTACTTCATCCTTGGTGATGCCGACGCAGCTATGAAATGCCTTCAGACATATTTCGCCGGTGTCCACTTCAAGATGAAGATGGACAATGAGAACAACTTCCACAATGCCTTTTTCCTGCTGATGGATCTTGTAGGGCTGGAGACCGAGGCTGAATCCTCCACATCCGACGGAAGCATCGACATCGTAATCAAGACAGAAGACTACATTTACGTAATTGAGCTTAAATATGACAAAAGCGCCGACGAGGCACTGAAACAGATCAAAGATAAGAAATACTCCCGTAAATTCCAGGCTGACGATCGCCGGATTATAGAAATCGGAGTCAACTTCTCATCAGAAACCCGCTGCATCGAAGACTGGAAAACGAGGATTGTATAGAAGCGACCTTTTAAAAATTCGCTGAAATCTTATAAAAAATCAGCAGGCAATATAATTTTTGTTGCCAAGACTATTACAAATCTTGCATCCTGCGTTTTTTGATAGCGGATGCAAGATTCGTGATATATGGGTAATAACCGGTTACGCTATCTTTGCGGCAAAATTTTTACTAAACCCATATAACATGAAAAAATCATTTCTCATTGCAATCCTGACGTTCCTGATGGCTTTTACAGCCCAGGCTCAGAACATCACAGTGCATGGGACTGTTGTTTCAGCCACCGATAATGATCCTCTTATAGGAGCGACTGTCATGTGTGGTATTGAAGGACCTAACGGAGTCGCCACAGACTTCGACGGCAACTTCACGATAACAGTGCCGGAAGGTGCAAACCTTATCATTTCTTACATCGGCTATCAGACCAAGACAGTCATGGCTGAGCCGGAAATGACAATCGCCCTTGAGGAAGACACTGCAATCCTCGACGAAGTAGTTGTGGTCGGTTACAGCACACAGCGCAAAGTCGACGTTACAGGTGCCATCACATCTGTAGACGTTAAGGAAATTTCTAAACAGAATGAAAACAACCCAATAAAGGCTCTTCAAGGCAGAGTGCCGGGAATGAACATTTCTGCAGATGGAGGACCGAGCGGTGCCGCTTCTGTACGTATTCGTGGCGTCGGAACGCTTAACAACAACGACCCTCTTTACATCATCGACGGCGTGCCCACTAAAGGAGGAATGCACGAACTTAACCCGAACGACATTGAGTCGATTCAAGTATTAAAGGATGCAGCTTCCGCATCAATCTACGGTTCTCGTGCTGCCAACGGTGTGATAATCATCACCACTAAAAAAGGCAGTAACCTGAAAGTGACCCTCGATGCTTCCGTGGCAGCTCAGTTCTATTCCCACAGCATGAAGGTCCTAAATGCTGAAGGGTTCGGACGGGCTATGTGGCAAGCCTTCGTCAACGGAGGAGAAGATCCAAATACCAACGGCCTTGGATACAAGTACAATTGGGGATATGATTCCTCCGGATATCCCGTCTTGCATTCAATATCCATGGATAAATACCTTGATGCTGCAGGAACTACTCCGGCTGCTGACACAGATTGGTTCGACGAGACAACACGCACAGGTGTAGTACAGAACTACAACATGACAGTAAGCGGAAGCACCGAGAAAATGAGTGCGTTCTTCTCTCTCGGCTACTATAAAAACTTAGGCATTATAAAATACACGGATTTCGAAAGACTTTCCGGTCGTGCCAACACTGAATTCAAGCCCTTTGGCAATGTACTTACTATCGGAGAACATTTCACCCTAAACAGGACCAATGAAGTCCAGTCGCCCGGAGGATTCCTTCAGAACGTGCTTCAGGCGAATCCATCGCTCCCCGTCTACACATCCGACGGCGAATATGCCGGTCCTGTCGGCGGATATCCTGATCGAGAGAATCCACTTGCTCGCCTTGAACGAAACAAAGACAACCGATATTACTACTGGCGCCTTTTCGGCGACGCATACGTCAACCTCAACCCCTTCAAAGGCTTCAACATACGCACTACTTTCGGTCTTGACTACGCACAGAAGATGCAGCGTTTCTTCACATATCCCATCACAGAAGGCAACGTGGCAAACGCAACAAATGCTGTTGAAGCAAAGCAGGAACACTGGACCCGCTGGATGTGGAATGCTGTAGCCAACTACAATATCGACTTCAGTAAGAGCCATCTTGACGCCCTTGTAGGTATCGAGCTTAACCGAGAGACTGCAAACTGGTTCTCCGGTTATAAAATGGACTTCTCTGTGCTTAACACAGACTACATGTGGCCCGATGCCGGTGTTGGACAGGCTCAGGCTTACGGTTCCGGCGACGGCTTCTCTCTCGTCTCATTCTTCGGAAAAGCCAACTATTCTTTTGACGACCGCTATCTCGTGGGCCTGACACTACGCTATGACGGTTCATCACGTTTCGGTGCCAACAACCGCTACGCCACTTTCCCTTCTGTCTCTCTCGGCTGGCGCATCAACAACGAATCGTTCCTAAGAGACTGTTCCTGGCTCAACGACCTTAAGCTCCGTCTATCATGGGGACAGACCGGCAATCAGGAGATCAGCAACCTTGCCCGCTATTACGTATATGTTCCTAACTACGGCGTCAGCGAATCCGGAGGACAAAGCTACGGCACCTCCTACGACATCGCAGGCACCAACGGAGGCTCGATCCTTCAGTCAGGTTTCAAACGCAATCAAATCGGCAATCCCGACATCAAGTGGGAGACAACCACTCAGTATAACTTAGGTCTCGACTGGTCGATGTTCGGATCACGCTTTTTCGGATCTTTCGACATGTATTACAAAAATACCACAGATATTCTCGTAGAGATGGTAGGCATAGCAGCCATGGGTGAGGGTTCTTCACAATGGATCAATGCAGGCGAAATGAACAACAAGGGTGTCGAACTCAATTTGGGTTACAGAAACGACACTTCATACGGCTTGCATTACGAAGTGACAGGAAACATATCTGCATACCGCAATAAAATCACAGCGATTCCTACCACATTGGCAGCCAACGGAACATTTGGCGGAAACGGAGTATACAGTGTAATAGGCCACACATATGGTTCACAGGCAGGTTATGTAGCAGACGGCATCTTCCGCAATCAGGAGGAAGTTGACAATCACGCCATACAAGAAGGGGCAGCTCCGGGCAGAATCAGATGGAGAGATCTCGACCACAATGGGGTGATCAATGAAAAAGACCAACAATGGATCTTCAACCCCACTCCTGACTTTACATACGGCTTGAATGTATATTTGCAGTATAAGGATTTTGATTTTTCTATGTTCTGGCAAGGCGCACAGGGACAGGACGTGATATCCGACCTTAAGAAAGAAACAGATCTCTGGAGCGGTCTCAACATAGGTTTCCTAAATAAAGGTGAACGTCTGCTTGACGCATGGACTCCTCAGAATCCCGAATCTTCAATTCCGGCGCTTAGCCGTTCAGACATCAACAATGAGAAACGCGTATCTACCTTCTATGTAGAAAACGGATCTTACCTTAAAATGAGGAATATCCAGTTCGGATACGTACTTCCCTCCAAGTTGTCAGAAAAACTCAAGATGCAGAAACTCCGTTTCTACATCAGCGCGCAGAACTTACTGACATTCAAAAGCAAGTCTTTCACAGGAGTTGATCCTGAAAACCCCAACTACGGCTATCCTATCCCCACAAACGTGACATTCGGTTTCAATGTTACCTTCTAATCCAAACAGCGAATACAATGAAAAAAATAATATTTACAGCAGCCGCAATAATGGCGTTGGGCCTTACCGGTTGCAACAGTTTCCTTGACGAGCAGACACCCCAGGGCACTCTGAACGACACACAGGTACTGAATCCCAAATACGTCGATAATCTCGTCATCTCAGCTTATGCGGGATGGATCTCAATTGAGGATATCAACTCTTCATTCTCAATGTGGAACTATGATGTGCGCTCAGACGATGCTTACAAAGGAGGCAATGGCACAGAGGACGGCGATGTGTTCCACGCCCTTGAGATATCTCAGGGTATCATGACTACCAACTGGAACATCTCCGACATGTGGGACCGCCTTTACAAAGTCCTGTCAAGAGCAAACGCCGCTCTCGCTGTGCTCGAAGATATGAACAGCGACACATATCCTCTTCGCGACCAGCGTGTAGCCGAAATGAGGTTCCTACGCGCTCATGGACACTTCCTTCTGAAACGTCTCTATAAGAATATCCCGTTTGCTATGGACGCAAAAATGTCTCCTGCGGAATACAACAATCTTGAGAACACCCGTTACTCCAACAACGAAGGATGGCAACTGATCATCGATGATCTCAAATACGCTTTTGACAACCTGCCCGATATCCAGACCGAGGTGGGACGTCCCAACCGGGCAGCCGCTGCGGCATACCTTGCAAAGGTCTATATGTACAAGGCTTATCGTCAGGATGATCCGAAATCAAATCAAGTCACAAGCATTGACGAAGAGGATCTACTGAACGTAGTCAAGTACACAGAGCCTTCACTAATGGCGGCATCCGGATGTGCCCTTGAACCGGATTTCCACAACAACTTCCGTCCGGAACCTATTTTCGAAAACGGCAGGGAATCAATCTGGGCAATGCAGTACTCCTTCAACGACGGCACCAACCATGGTAACTGCAACTGGTCGTATGGTCTTATTGTTCCAAATATTCCCGGAGTTACAGACGGTGGCTGTGATTTCTACAAACCTACACAGAATCTCGTCAATGCCTTCAAGACTGATGAAAACGGGCTCCCCTTCTTTGACACGTTCAACAACAAGGACTACGATATGAAATCCGACTATGCGGATCCTCGTCTGTTCCTGACAGTGGGAATGCCCGGCACTCCGTATATGTTCAACAAAGATTTCATCATGGACAAGACCGCAACATGGAGCCGAAGCAACGGTCTTTATGGCTATTACGTGACACTTAAACAAAATGTCGATCCGGGAAGTGAGTTCCTCGTGAAAGGTGGCTGGTGGGGCTCCCCGATGAACCGTATCGTACTCCGTTACGCCGACATCCTTCTGCTCCGTGCAGAGGCTCTTGTGCAGCTCAACCAAAAAATACCTGAGGCTATTGAGATCGTAAACACACTTCGTGCAAGGGCAAGGCAGAGCGTAGGCATGATCTCTGACTATGAGCAGCTTTATGGAGTAAGAATAAATATCCGTCCCTACAACGGATCTTATGGCAAGGATGAAGCACTGAAGATCGTGAAATTCGAACGTCGTCTGGAAATGGCTATGGAGAGCGAGAGATTCTTTGATCTCGTACGCTGGGGCGAGGCAGATCAAGTGCTCAACAAATATTACGCTGACGAAGCTGATAACTGCGCGATTTACTCTACCGCCAACTTCACTCCTAATAAGAACGAGTATCTCCCTATACCCTTCTCCCAGTTGAGTGCATCTAACGGTCATTACAAACAGAATATCGGTAACTGGTAATAATCTTCATTATGAAACATCTTTTAAATTCAATATCTGTCTTTATTCTGGCAGCGGTCATGTTTGCCCTCCAGTCTTGCGACAACAATAATAAAAGCGATATGTCGCTCAACGGCGACACCCGCATAGAGTCGATTAAAATAAACGGATTTAACGGAGTTATCGACCATAAGGCTAAAGTAGTGAGTGTAAATGTATCTACAGATACCGACCTTTCCAATCTCCGTATAGAAGAGATAACCTTGAGTCTCGGAGCTACCTGCGACTATCCGGTAGGAACCAAGTTTGACGGCACCGTGCCTCGTTCGATAAAGGTCACCAACGGAAATGTATTCTCCGCTTACACTGTAAGTGTAAAACATGACAACGTTGAATTCCTGACATTCACACTCGATGGAAAATACTCCGGAACTATCGACAATTTCGCCCGCACCATTCAGTGCTTCGTACCGATGGAGGCAGATGTACGCGCCATGCAGGCTGTCTTTACTGTCAATGAAGGTACTACAGTGACACCTGAATCAGGTTCGTTGATTGATTTCTCTCAGCCTGTTAAGTTCACTGCTACCCAGCGTACTGCAGTCATTGAATATACCGTAACCGTAATTCAAGATGATATGTCGCAGTCACCTAAAGCCTTCATCGGGAACTCCTATGCTCTTGAGGGACTTGGCGATGAAGCCAAGGCTGCATGCCAGTGGATGCTTGAGAATGTTCCCAACACACGCTACATCTCCATTCAGGATATAATCGACGGACGCGTGAAACTTGATGACTTCAAGATGGTATGGTGCCACTTCGATTGGACTGATTGGCCCGGTCAACTGTGGGATTCACGTGATCAATTCAATAGTTATTGGCTGAGAGGCGGAGCAATCCTTGCTTCTCGCGATGGTGCCCGATATATCAACGATGTATGGCGTATCGCCAAAGATCAGCAGAGCCCCAACAATATGTTTGGTGGTGACAGTTATGAAACTCTCACCGATAATCTCGGCTTCACAATTACCGGTCACGAGTCTCATCCGCTCTATAAGGATTTGAATGTTGACGGTGAAAGTCGTGTGCTGCTTCTCTCTAAAGGATGCTCCAACACCAACCGTACATTGCAATGGGGTGCCGATTGGGATCCCTACGGATCAATGGAAGGATGGGAGGAACGCACTGGTGCTAAAGCTCTCGCTTCAGGCCACGATTATGACGTCAATAGGGTTACTATAGCGGAATTCGAACCATATGAGGCTCTCAAGGGCTTCACATCAGGACGCGTCATCACCATTGGCACACCGGCTTATGAATGGTATGACAAGAACGGTGTAGACAACCCTTATCGCGCGAACATGATCAAACTCACAAAGAACGCAATCAACTATCTTTGCCAATAAAAACAGAAACTATGAAATATAATATGATAATCTCCATTCCGGTTTTTGCTGCCGCCATGTTGTCGGTTGCAGCTTGCAGCAACGACGGACCGGTCATTACAGACAAGGATCTCGCCAACAGCCAGGTGTATCTTGACACCGACGAGGGTATGAGTCAAAAGATATACTACAAGCCTTATGTCGGATACGTAGGTGACCCGATGCCATTCTTCGATCCGGTCGCAAAAGACTTCAAGGTGATGTATCTTCAGGACTACCGTCCGAACCAAGCTCTCACATACCACCCGATTTGGGGTGTAGTAACCTCGGATGCAGCATCTTATGAGTCTCTCGGTGAACTTATTCCCTGCGGAAGTGCCACAGAACTTGACGCAGCGATTGGCACCGGTTCCACTATCTACAACGACGGAACATATTACACGTTCTACACTGCCCACTCTCCTAATCCGGCAACTACAAGCGGCATCAACGAAGCTGTTATGCTCGCCACTTCCAAGGATTTCAAGACATGGACTAAAAACCGCGAACTGTTAATTACAGGCGGTAACACCTACAGCAATTCAGACTTCCGCGATCCGTTCGTGTTCAAGGGAGAAGACAACAAATTCCATATGCTGGTCTCTACCCGTCTCAACGGAAAGGGAGTTCTGGCTGAATACACATCTGATAATCTTCTTGACTGGACTTCAGCCGGTGTGTTCATGACAATGATGTGGGATAGATTCTATGAGTGTCCTGACCTGTTCAAGATGGGCGACTGGTGGTATCTGGTGTATTCCGAACAGCACGATGCAATACGCAGGGTACAGTATTTCAAGGGTCGGACTCTTGATGAACTCAAGGCATGCACAGCCAACGATGCAGGATTATGGCCCGATTCAAAGGAAGGATTCCTCGATTCAAGAGGCCTTTACGCCGGCAAAACTGCATCTGACGGAACTGACCGTTACATCTGGGGATGGTGTGCAACCCGCGCCGGAAGCAGTAACATCGGCAACGCTGACTGGGCTGGCAACCTCGTAGCCCATAGATTGATACAGCATGAAGACGGCACTCTCAGCCTCGGTGAGGTGCCGGCGATTGCAAAACTTCTCGCACAAGAGAAAGCGGAATCCGATTTCACTCTATCTGAAAACCAATATAAGCTCTTCTCCCGTCTTGGTACGGAAAACCGTATATCATTCGTAGTCAAGACTTCCTCCCCTTGGGATAAGTTCGGTGTGTCTTTCGCTCGCGGCAATGACTCCGAGAAATTCTACTCGATCATTATGAATCCTGAGAACGAAAGTGTCCGCAAGATCAATTATGAAGAAGAAGGTGGCATCGGATTCGTGCAGAACACAGACGGCTACAATTTCAATACCCCGATGGATGGTGTATACAATATTACCATAATCACTGACAATTCCGTCATGACCATGTATGTCAACGAAACAGTCGCTTACACAACGCGTGTATACGGAACAGCTCGTAATTGCTGGTCGATAAATTGCTATTCCGGAAACATAGAGGTTTCAAATCTCAAGATCGCTAAAAATTAATCATACATCCCCCGTCATCAAATCATGATGGCGGGGAATTCTCAAAAATATAATTTATGACATTAGTGTCCACTAATGAATTCTGGTATATAATTAAGTTGATGACTCTGCCGGCTTGTGGTTCTCATTAGCATATACCCTCATTGTGTTCACGTGCTTGCCATTGTTAAAACGATCAAAAGCATAAAGGAACCGTTCATTACATATACTGCACTCCAAAAGTTAGGTTAAAATCTTTTGGAGTGCAGTTTACGCTTTTAATAAGTCATGCGCCGAAATCGCCGTGCAGAATACGGCGGATACGGCGAATTGCCTTTGCCCGGAAGGAATTGGTGCGGGCGTAATATGAGGCCAATACTTTGCGAGCTGCCTTGTTCTCGGAGATCGGCTCGATTTTCTTCACAGGAAGGACACTATCATAAAGCACAGACTGATACAGATCTCCTCCTCCACAGTTGGTGCCGGTGCCGTCAAATCCACGGTTAGCGACCAATGACCGCCCGACGTTTAGCGAAAGTATATCGGCGAGAAAAAGCGTTGCATTCCAACGTATTGCCCACGAATTGTTTTTTCCCTGCACCTGACGGCGAAGCATCCTGGTGTATGGATATTTACCACCGAAATCGAACTCACGGCTCAGTCCGCGCTGCTCCATTTGCCGCAGTAATTCAGCTCCGTCCGGATTAAAGAGGCTCCAGGCACGAGCCCATGTGCCCCAGCCCCAGCTACCGGTCCATTTAATCAGGAACGTGTCGGGCAAGGATGGATCTTGCGTATAATCGCATGCCTGAATGTGGCCTACGCGCGGCTCATCGGCATAGAGGATCAGCGCATCGTTCATAAATCGCAGAAAATGAGGAGCTACAATCAAATCATCCTCAAGTACTATCACACGGCCACAGCGGTTCACCCACTCCGTGACGCCGTCGATAATGCTATTTGCAAGTCCCATATTACTCTTCCGCTCTACAATCTCAACACTGCCGAAACCTTTGGCCTCACGTATTATCCGACGTGTCTGAGCCACAAGAGCAGCATCAGCCTCGTCACGCGGAGCGTCTGAATAAATTATCACATGGCTTTTGTCGGCCAATTCGTTGGCTGCCAATGATTCCAGCAATCTCCGCGCATGTTCCGGCCTATTATAAGTGAATATGAGTACAGGGGCGAGTTCTTTCATTTCTTATTGGTTATCTTGTTAATAATCTTGCTGATAAAGCGGCGCAGGCTATAGCGGCGCAACTTCAGTGTCAGAAAGTGCGGCTGCAGGGATATGTAGCGCCATGTCTGGCCTGCGTTGCGACAAGCGGCGAGCCACTGCCGATAGCGGGGAGAAAAAGGCGTGATCCACGGTTTGTCAGGACCCGGATAGTGAAGCTGCACGACATCGCGGAGCATGTCGGCCAATATCTGCCGTCCTTTCTCACGTGAGGCAACCACGTCTCGGTTAAACTCAACTGTCTCCGGGTCAAAATTGTAATAGTGAGCGCACACCACATATTTAGGGTCGAGGGGACGCAAGCGAGGTGCGCAACATAGGGCAATACATTCCTGTTCGGGGAGCACCAGACGATGAAGATTATCATGAAACGTGGCTTCAAGTTTAGCCTGCATGCCATCACGACGAATCGTCTTGAGATTCAGAAGCATAAAGCCCGCCGAAATTTCGTGACGCCGCAACGTGGCGATCTCTTCAGCCGTAAACCGACCGGCATATTGGGCAAATGTGCCACTCTCGAATACAAAAGGGACTCCGGCAAAATAGAAATCATCGTCCGGATATTCAAAATAAGCAGGCGCAATATCGCCTGTGAATATCACGTCGACATCACTGAAGAGCATCCGGTCATATTCCGGAAACATCTCGGCTGCAGTCATTTTATAATAAACTTCCTTGGAAAAGTGAGCTTTCAGCGCCATCCGCTCCCAACCGACATCGTATGACGAGGCATCGCGAAACTCAATCGTCGCGTTGGAATATCTTCCCACAACATCTTCAAGATGACGCTGAAACTTAGGAAGCAGGCCGGTATGCACCACATAGAGGCGATACTCATGCCGAGGGTCGGCATGGCGGAGCATAGAATCAATGGCCACAGCAGCCGCCAGAACATAATTACTGTCAAATGTGAAGAAGCATGGTATCTTGGCCATCAGAATTTCTTTTTTAGGTAAGCGATTGATTCTTTCTGCATGGAGGGATAGAAAATGCGCGTGGCGCCCGCGTAAAGCGCCGCACCGAGAGCGACACGCACGCAAAGCAGCAGCCAGCAGGCGGTTATAGACTGCGTGGTCCACCAAGTGACGCCCATAACGACGGCCGTCAAAAAGAACAACGGGACAATATCGCTTATGGCCTCCGCGGCACTCAAGTGCAGCTCACGACGCGCATAGGCTTGCCAATAGGCCAGCCAGCAAATGTTTACGCCTACGTAGGCTATGAACATTGCAAAGAGACCCCGGCGCATCATCGCAAGCGCCACGCCCACTTGCACCACACCTATCATAATGATGCCCACCATATACTGACGCGACATACCCCGGCTAAGAAGCATCTGGGTGTAAACACTTTGAACGGGCACGAACGCGCCCCATACGCACAGCACCTGCATAATGCGGGCACTTTCAAGCCAACGGTCGGTGATGGCGACTGTAATCAGAGGTTCGGCCACAATAGCCAGCCCAAGCATCACAGGAAATGAAATGAAAGCCGAGAATCTCAGCAGTCTACGAAACACGCGCTTTTGTCTTTCCACGTCTTCTGCCACACGCGCCATCACAGGCTGCGCCACGCCGATGATCATGCCATTCACCATTGAGTGTCCCATGGAGCACCATTTGTTGGCCTGATTGTACTGGCCTACGGTGGCATCATTGTAATAGCGGCCGAGGATTACAGAAAAGAAGTTATTGTTGATATTCTGAAAAATATTGGTCAGCAGCACCTTTATGCTGAATCCATACATCCCTTTTATCGGCCCGAAATCGATATGGAACGATGGACGCCAACGCGAAAAACACCAAAAGCAAATCATAGTCACAGTGCAATAGACGAGCGTCTGGGTGGCCAATCCCCAATATGAATATCCGAAATACACCAGTGTCACGCCAACCGCGCCGGATATAGCCTGGGCGATCAACACGGAGACAGTGCGCTGCTTCACCATCAGATTCCTGAAAAGATAAGCACTATGAGCGATTCCGAAGCTGGATATGACAAATGACAGAAACAGATAACGCGACAGCGGAGTGAGAGCCGGCTGACGATAGAATCCGGCAATCAGGGGAGCGCAGAAATACAGAATTGCGTAGATGCCGCTGCTTGCAAGCACATTGAACCAAAACACAGCATTGTAATCCCTATCCGTAGCCTGCTTTAGATTGGTCAAGGCCGAAGTAAAACCGCTCTCCTGCAACGAACCGGCAATCAACGAGAAAATCGTCAGCACACCCACCATACCGTACTCGGCCGCAGTGAGCATACGAGCCAGAAAAATGCCAATAGCGAGATTGAGCAGCTGCTGAACCCCACTGCTCAGGCCACCCCATATCAGCCCGCTGGCCGTCTTATCCTTCAGAGTTTCTCCCATGAGAGAACAAAATTACAAAAATTATCTGAAAAATCAAAGGATCAAAGCAATTGGCAACGCCTATAAAGACCTATGCACACAGCGAAGCCTCCTGCCGAAACCGGCGGGAGACTTCTAAAAGAGGGGGGCGGATACGTGCATCCCTCTTATGGTTAATGTATGTTAATTTTTGATAAATTTTTATATTTTTTTTATAAATTTGCGATAACATTTGGTTGCATGCGCCTGTTTCACACAAAACGGGGGCTACAAATTCAGTATAAACCGACACGAGCAACCATCTTTGCGAATTAACTAACATCTAAATAATAATGATTTTAAACCATGCGTGTATGAAATTCAGTCAGAAAACGCGTTATTGGCTCGCTATGATGCTTGCCATTATCTTGTCAGCTCCAACGTACGCTCAGAACATCACCGTCACAGGTACTGTGCTTGATGAAACGGGTGAACCTCTCATTGGAGCCACTATCGTGCAGAAAGGCACCAGCAACGGCACAGCCGCAGACCTTGACGGCAATTATTCAATCTCCGTCCCGGCAAAATCCACCCTCGTCATTTCATATGTCGGCTACAACAGCAAGGATGTGCCGGTAAATGGCAGAACCAAAATCGACGTGAAACTTGATTCAAGCTCCACAATGCTCGACGAAGTGGTAGCAATCGGCTACGGCACAGTAAAGAAAAAGGACCTTACCGGTGCCGTGTCTTCTGTCTCAGGTGCAGAACTCGCGAAGGCCCCTGTGGTCTCAGCGGCACAAGCTCTCCAGGGCAAGGCAGCGGGTATCAACATCGTGCAGCAGAGCGGTGCTCCGGGCGCCGGTGTCAATGTCACCATCCGTGGCGGCACATCGCTCACCCAGTCCACCTCCCCGCTATATATAGTGGACGGCTTCCCGATGGACAACGCTCTTTCAAACATCGACATCAATGACATCGAGACTATCGACGTGCTGAAAGACGCTTCTTCTACTGCAATCTACGGTGCTCGCGGCTCCAACGGTATCGTGGTGATCACCACCAAGTCCGCTGCTTCCGGCAAAACAAAAGTGGAATACAACGGTTTCGTTTCTTTCGATGTTCTTTCAAAGAAACTCGATGTGATGGACAATGCCCTTGAATACGTGCAGTATCAGTATGAGCTCGCGACTCTTGCCAATGCTCCTAACCGTTGGACTCAAGTGTATGACAACGCTGCCGATGCCACATTAGGCAATTATATGGCCAATGTCTACAGCCGTATGCAGCAATTATACGGCGACTCTTACGCCCTTGATATGCAGCAAGAGGGATTCGGCGGATCCTCACTGACACAGAACCACAGCGTGTCGCTCTCCGGCGGTTCCGAGAAAGTCAAATACCTCGTTTCTTACAACTACACCGGCAACGATGGCCTTCTCGCCAACCACGATTACAAGCGCAGCACAGTACGCGCCAAGATCAACGCCGAACTATACAAAGGCGTGAAGTTTGACTTTTCTACCTTCTTCTACAACGCTGAGACACACGGCGGCGGTAAGTTTGACGGCATGGACAACCTCCTCCAATATCCTATCAACGGCGGTACTTACTACACCCGCGATCAGCTCCTCAATTCTCAGACTCTTATTGGCTTCCGTGATGTGACGACGGCATATGCCGCTCCCAACCAGTTGGTGCAGAACCTTGCAGCCACTTCCGAGAAGCGCGATCGCCGTCTTGAATTAAATGCAGGAATCACCATCGATCTGCCTAAAAACTTCACATGGCGCACTTCAGGCAACTATGTGACGAAATGGGGCAAATCCACTTCGTTTGCAGATGAGAACTCAACAGGCTACCTCAGCGATCCTACCGGCACCGGAGTCTCCGGGTCGATCGGAAACTCCGAGAGCTACAACTGGCACATCGCCAATACTCTGACCTATGCTAACACATTCAACGAGAAGCACGACCTCACCATCATGCTCGGACAGGAATACTCCTACAGCGAAAGCGAATCAAACTCCATGAGCATCGCCAAGCTTCCGGTCCCCAACCATGGTCTCGACGTGATCAACAATGCAGAGGTGACAGCCCAGTCTGCCGGCCACTCCCACAATAATCTCCTCTCATTCTTCGGCCGCGCATCTTACACATATGATGGCCGATACATCCTTACCGCTACCATGCGTGCCGACGGCAGCTCCAAGTTTGCCAAAGGAAACAAGTGGGGTTTCTTCCCCTCTGTTTCAGGTGCATGGCGCATATCTCAGGAAAAATTCTTTGAAGAGAGCAATATCGTAAATGTAATCAGCAATCTTAAGCTTAGAGCCGGATATGGCGTGACCGGTAACAACAGCATCTCCGACAATCTTTACACTACCGCTGTCTCAATGTCTGTCTACCCGATGGGCAATGATCCTCAGAGTCCTGCAATGTCTCTTGGCAGTGAACTCGGCAACAAGGACCTCAAGTGGGAGACTCTGCACGCTACCAATATCGGTATCGACCTCGGCATGTTTAACGGCCGCATCAATCTCGGTGTGGACTGGTACAACAACCAGATTTCCGACATGCTCATGTCTTCTACCATACCTTCCACTACCGGCTACACCAAGCAGATGCAGAATGTCGGCAAGATGCGCAACCGCGGATGGGAAATCGCCCTCAACACCGTCAACATCTCGACCCGCAACTTCCAATGGAGTTCAGTCCTCAATCTCTCGTTCAACCGCTCTAAGGTAATCGCCCTTAATAATGGCCTGACCAAGAAGGAATTCTCAGCCGGCAGCAACCGTGGCGGCCAGGTTACATACTATGCATCAGTCGGCGACGGCCTCGGAGCTATGTACGGTTACAAGTATATCGGTATCTACACCACCGATGACTTCATCGACAATGGCGACGGAACATTCACACTCAAAGAGGGTGTAGTAGGCAAGGAAGGCGCGACTCCGCAACCCGGCGACATCAAGTTTGCCGCCAACAACGAGGATGGCACAATGTTTGTCGACAAGGCTGAAAACCGCGTTAAGATCGGCGACGGAACTCCCAAGATGTATGGTGGTTTCGGAAACACATTCTCTTTCAAGGGCTTCGACCTCAACATCTTCATGAAGTTCTCTGTCGGCAACGATGTGTATAACGCTACCCGCCAGTCGCTTTCTCCATTCGCATCCATCCAGAACACCCTCAATGAATTCGGCCAGAACTATTATCGTCTGATCGATCCCCTCACAGGTGAACGCGCAACAACTCTTGCGCGCCTAAAGGAACTGAACCCGAATGAAAACTCACGCACATGGTCGCTCACTACCGACAATGCCAATCTCATCACCAAGGGCTTCTCTTACTATGTGGAAGATGGATCTTACCTGCGTATCTCCCAGGTGACTCTCGGCTATACATTCCCGGATAAGTGGATGCGAAAAGCTCATATCAGCAAGTGTCGACTTTACTTCACTGCCAACAACCTGGCCAACTTCACCAAGTATAAGGGCTATGATCCGGATGCATCAAGCAACAACCCTGACGCTGTAGCCACCACACCGGGTTTCGACTCTAAAGTCTATCCTCTTTCACGTAGCTTTGTAGTGGGTCTCAACCTTTCGTTCTAACGACTATTAAACGAGAATCTTATCATGAACAAAAAATATTGTTATAAGGCCTTCCGCAGTGTTCTGACTGCCCTGGCTATTCTCGGTGCCGGTTCAATGTTGCTTAGCTCCTGCAACGATACCCTCGAGCTCCCCTCCTACACAAAGGACGACACCGATTTCGCCTTCCGCGATGAAAATAATGCAGAACTTTTTGTGAAGGGGATCTACTCTTCGCTCATCCACGAAGAATATTACCGCTCAGGCAACTGCGCCGAGACCACCACTCAGGAAGCCCCCGACAATCTATCGGCGAGCGGTGGCAAATATGGCATGAGCAACTACAACTATCAGCCAAATACCCCAATCTGCTTCGACCGCATATATCTCGTGGGCTACAATTCAATCGAATCTTGCAATGTAGCTCTCAGCCATCTGCGCGCCATGGAGCAGACACAGAAAGTGAAGGCCCTCATAGCAGAGGCTGTCACTCTCCGCGCCTGGGTATATTACAACCTTATCCGCTATTTCGGCGACGTGCCGTTTCTCACCCAAGACTTCGAAAGCACGGATACCAGCGACGAGTCACTCTTCTATCCTGCACGCACAAGCCGCGATGAGATCTACGACTACGTCATCAATGAAATGGTAGAGACTATCGACGATCTTCCGTGGCAGAGCGAATGTGGATGGACCGAACGCCTCACCCGCAATTCAGCCAAGGGAATCCTCGCCCGCATCTGCCTCCACGCCGGCGGATGGTCGCTACGTTGGGAATTAAACAACCCTAACGCCGAGACACGCATGGCTCGCCGTCCGGATGAAAACCGCATCACCGAAATCTATCGCATAGCAGATCAAGCTCTCAGCGAGGTAATAGCAAAGGGAGAGAATCATCTGATTCAGGCTGACGCGGAGATGAACGGCTTCTATAAACTTTTCTGGAACTTCACTCACCGCAATTTCGGAGAAACAGATCCGGAAATGATGTGGTCGATAGCCATGCTCGGACAGTCGGTCAACAGTAAATATGGTATCGATGTCGGCTCGACAGGCTCCACAGCCACTCCGATATTCGGACAAAGAAAGGCAATGACACTGCGCCTGCCTCAGTATTATCTCTCGTTTGACCCGGCTGACAACCGTCGCGACGTAACTTGCGGTAATTACACCATCATCGGAAAGACCAACCGCACCGATACCGAAATCATCAATGTCGGCACCACCTACTCGTCAGTGACTCCCGGCAAGGTGCGCATGCAGTGGGCTACCGAGCCTGTCACCGGTCAGGTTGCGAAGCGCAACGTCAATATCCCTATGCTGCGCTACTCCGACATCCTGCTTATGTATGCCGAGACACAGAACTACCTCAATCACGGACCTAACGAAGCCGCACGTTCAGCTCTCAAGCAGGTGCGTCAACGTGCCGGTGTCGATCACCTGCCAATTCCGGCAGGCGAGCAGGAGTTCCTCAAGGCCCTTCTTCAGGAACGCAAGTGGGAATTTGCCGACGAGTGCATACTTCGTACCGACCTCGTGCGCATGAACCTTATTGCAGAAGAAATCGAAAAATCAAAGCAACAGCTCATCGACCTCTCCATGCGTCAGGGAGAATATGAAAACATCGCTGTCTACCGTCTGTACAAATACACTGAAGACGCGAATGAATACGGATCCAAATTCCTCACTGTAGACTATATTGACCTCACCGATCCTGACGAGGCAGAACAGGTGAAGACCGTCCCCACAAAGGCTGCCGACTACCCTGATTTCCAAGCTAAGCTTCAGGCTATCGCAGCCGCTCACGGTAAAGATGCGACTGCCGAATGGTATCCTTGCAACATGTTCGAACCCTGGAGCAGCGCCTATAACAAGAATTCCCGTAAGGTAGTAGGCATCATCACTACAGCTATAGGTATTGAGGCCGGTATAGCAGGTAAGTACACCGGGTATGCGGAAAATAAAAACAAGTTCCCCGACTGGATCTCAAGTACCATAAGCCTCTATGTATGGTTTAAACCTAACCATTCGGAACTTTCACCTTTCGCCACAAATGCCCCGGGCAAACCCCTCGTGGATAATCCCAACCTTACCCAACTCCCGGGCTATCCGGGATACTCTTCCGGTGAATAAGACTATAATATGAATTTTTACGCCGGGCGGGGCAATATTCCGCTCCGCCCGACGTTATAATTTAATAGCTTAACTATTCATTTATTAATAATTTTTATTACATGAAAAAATCTTTACTTTTCACAGCTGCTGTCGCATGCGCATTTGCAGCCAATGCAGAAGTCTACAATTATGGCTTCACCTACACCGACAACAAAGAGTTTCCTTTCGTCAGCGAAATCAACAACGAGGACTCGGAATACTATTTCCCCGGCAATTATGAATTTATCGATAAGTATGGCGTAGCCATGGTTAATACAGTAGGCGTCCCTATCCTTAACACTCCTGAAGGAGAAGAAAAAGGAGTACGCGATCTCGGAGTAGGCATCTCCATGCTTGATGGCGGCGTCTATAAGCTTACTGAAGATGCATTTGTAGGCGGCGATCAAGAACTCGAAATGATCCCGGAAGAGAATTGGAAATATCCTGTTCTTTCTTGGGGCGAAGAAGGAATGACCCGCACACTTCTCATGCCGGGCTGGGGCACCGAAGACAAATGGGAGGATGCAAATTACAATGCAGCAACTGAACAAGATTGGATAGCTTGCAAGAATGGCGTTCAGTTCTCACGCCTCGGCACTCAGGGAATAGTATCACGTCAGGATACATATATCCAGTATCCTGCAGTAACAGGAGAGGTTAAAGTCACTGTATGGGCAGGTACCAACGACAACGTGCTCAAGGCCATCATTACTCCGGTGTATGATGGCGTAGCCGATACTGAAAATGCAGTTGAAATCACTAAGGAAAATCCGGCTGAGAAACGCTATTATAAGCTTGAGACAGCTACTTTTGATGCTACCGGAAAGAATTGCGCTATACGCGTTGGTTGCAACGGCGCTGGTCTCAACCTTATGTATGTGCGCATCGAAGGTGATCCTGCCAACGCTGCTGTAAACGGCATCGCTGTCGACGCTGCAGACGCTCCCGCTTTCAACCTCCTTGGTGTTCAAGTAGCTGATAACTACAAAGGCCTCGTGATCAAAAACGGCAAGAAATTCGTTCAGAAATAATTGATCTTAATTTATATCGACGCGATATATCCTCTTGCCCGATAAATACAGGCAATGAGAATATATCGCGTCTTTCCTAACCAACCTAATAATACTTTTGAACAATCATGAAAATTACTAAGAGACTCGCGTTGGGTGTCGGCTCTCTCGCTCTGGCGATGGGAGCCTCTGCCGCCGAAACCGATCTTCTCGCATTTCCCGGTGCGGAAGGATTCGGCCGATATACACTCGGCGCAAGAGCAGTTAAAAATCCGCAGATTTATCATGTCACTAATCTCGATGACAGTGGCGCCGGTTCTTTCCGCGATGCAGTTAGCCAATCGGGACGCATTATCGTCTTTGATGTTGCAGGCACTATCAATATCAAAAGTGCACTCGTGGTGAAAGGCAATAACACTATTCTCGGTCAGACTGCCCCGGGAGAAGGTGTTCAGATTTTCGGCGACCGTGTGTCATTCTCAGGTGCCAACAACCTTATAGTGCGCTATATCAGATTCCGCATGGGTGATTCCGGCACAACCGGTGCCGATGCTTGCGGTGTGGCTAACGGCAAGGATATGATTTTCGACCATCTCTCAGTGCTCTGGGGAAAGGATGAGAACTTCTCTGTGAGCTGGGACAACAAGAACTATCGCCCCGCCAACATCACTATCCAGAATTCCATCATCGGACAGGGACTGCAGTCACACTCGTGCGGCGGCCTTATACAGACTATCGGAGGCGTGACACTCTACCGTAACCTGTATATTGAAAACAAGACCAGAAATCCGAAGGTGAAGGGTCTTAACCAATATGTCAACAACGTAGTCTACAACTGGGGCAACGGCGGATGCTACATCATGAGTGACTCAGAAGGGGATTCCTGGGCAGACATTGAAAACAACTACTTCATACGCGGCCAATGGAACAGTGCGACAGATCCCTTCGTGAGAGGTATCCAGTCTTTCCGCTATTACGGTGCCGGTAACTATTACGATGACAATAAGGATGGTGTGGTAAATGGCCATGAGATGACCGTAGATGAGATGAAAGGCGCTCAAGACGGAACTGCACCTTATTCCACTTGGTTCAGCTCTCTCGATGCGCTGAATGCCAACATCACTGAATATAACACTACCGCTACTGAGCAAATCCAGCTTATCCCGGAAATATCCAACAAGATGACTGCGGCTGAGGCTCTCGATTGGATTACCAAGAACGTGGGTCCTTCTCTTCCCGTCTATGATGAAGTGGACCAATATCTCATCGATGAGCTCCTTTCATATGGCACAGTAGGCACAAAAAATGGCATCACAAGTATAAAGCAGCTTCCTCATAAGGGAACCGGCGTCATATCGGGAGGCGTGAAACCTCAGGATACTGATGGAGACGGCATCCCCGATGCTTGGGAAATCGCCAATGGCCTCAATCCTAACGACGCATCTGATGCAGTGGCCATCAACGCTGACGGCTACACCAATATCGAGGCTTACTCCCATACCATCAACGCTCCATATCCTTACATCAAGAAACCTATCAATTTCGCCGTCACCAAGCAGGGTAAGGAAGATCTTGCTCTCTCATGGGATCTGAATAAGAACACAGAGAATGGTTTTGAGATTGAAATTTCGACTGATGGTAAGAACTATACAGTTGCCGCAACTCCGGCAGCCGGCGCTACTTCCGCTACACTGACCGGACTTACCCCTATGACCGCTTACAAAGTGCGTATTCATGCAGTAGGCCCTGATGGACTGACATCAGACTACAGCGAAACTATCGCTACTGAGACTATCGGCGATCCGAGCGCTCCAAAACCTGCCACCAACCCGTTCCCCGCTGTGGGCGCACGCGAAGGAGTGGCAGCCGGACTTACATTCTCTTGGACTGCCGGTGAAAAGACTTATGGCGGAGATGTCACTTATTCAGTATATCTCGGTACTGACGCCGACAACCTCGAAAAGAAGGCGGAAGGACTCACCAAGACAGAATGGACCTGCTCTGACATAGCGCCCAATGCCACATATTACTGGAGAGTGGACGCCACTAACTCACTGGGAACTACGGCAAGCGAAATATGGCATTTCACAGCTTCGGCAGGAGGAGTTCTCTTCTATACTGACTTCAATACCCAGCCTGAAGAATTCGGTGCCAAATACGCAAATATCGCAGACAATACAAACATCATAAATGCAGCCAACACCACCGCCTCTTTCAATGGCATGACAATTGGCTCAGGCGCCGAATCACTGCGCATCATCGCCATGAGCGGGGCAAACAATTCAGATGACCTTACAAAAGACTACGGACCGGCATCTGAAGAAGACCGTGGCGCTTCAAACCGCTGCGTGCAGTTCTATACTACAAAAGCCGGCGGCTATATCGAGACTCCGGAAGTGCAAGGGCCTTGCGTCGTGACACTCTATGTAGGCAATCCGGATAAGACGTCAAAGACTACGAAACTCGTCACAATCGCAGGCAGCAACGAGACTTCTACCGACCTCCTCGTAGGCGCTTCGAAAAGAGTGTATAAGTTTACCGCAACTTATCCCAATGCAGGCGCTGTCAAATTCCGCTTTGACGCAAACGGCAAGAAGATAAATGTCAACGACATCCTTATCGAGCGCTATGTGGCTCAGGAAGGGGATCAACCTCTTGAACTTACTGCAGGAGATCTTGAAAACAATGTGGATTATACAGATGGATCAATCTCGCTGACTTTCAATCAGGATGTGAAATACAACGGCGGTGCCGTGATTGGAGGATCTCACCAGTTTGAACAAATCGAAGTGGCCGCTACAGGAAAGAAGCTCAACATCTCGTATGATGCTCTTGATGCCAATTCATCTTATACCATCAGCTTCAGCGACGGGATGCTTACCGATATGGAAGGAAAACATTCATTCGCAGGCGACATCAAGATCAACACCGGCGACTTCTCGGCTGCGAAACAAAGCGGAGAGACACACTGGGGTAAGGCAATAGCGACATTGCCGGTGAACTTTGCGCCGTTTGATGTGACAGCTCCGTTTGAGACCGAAGGAGGATTAGTGCAGACTGCCAACAACGATTATCCTCACTGGTGTCAGGTAGGCGGTGGCGACAATGCCGGCGAAGTGGCCGCCGACCACGTTTCTTTCCGCTCCGCCACCAGCAGCGACAAGGTGATGGCATACTTCGGATCTCAGGCCAAGAAGATATTTGTCGATCTTTCGGCAAATGAAGGCACCACGGCTCGCGTCAAGATTCAGGAGACACGCAATCCTGACATAAAAAATGCACCTACATGGCGCACTATAAGAGTGCTTACAGAAAAGGATCTTCCGTTCAAGGGTGAGTTTGAATTGAACCCGGAAGCGCGTTTCGTCAAGATTGTTCCTGTATCAGTCTCAGGTACCGTTAACCTTAATGGCTTCCGGATTTCCGATGCCAACGGATATTTCGGCGAAGACTATAACTTTGAGAATGCCGTAGATGGCATCTTCGCTGAAGATGAAAATGCTCCGGTCTATAACATGATGGGTATTCCGGTGGATAAATCTTACAAAGGCCTGGTGATCAAAAACGGCCGCAAATACATCCAGAAATAATCC
>CAMWJD010000022.1 GCA_947174515.1 uncultured Porphyromonadaceae bacterium | reverse complement strand
CTTCATGCGCGTCGCGTGGGCTCGGAGATGGGGATAAGAGACAGCTGTTTCTTAAGTATAGTAATTTGTTGGGCAATAGAATCTTTTTTTGTTTGATTTTCTATAATCAGACTATCAAGAATCAATTTAGTTTCTATTAAATCTTTTATAGAGTCTGAAGAACAATCATTATTTTTTATGATGCGATCAATTTTTGCAATTTCTGTTGTATCAGCAATCAACTTTGAATTCAAAACCTTTTCGAGTTTGATCAATGTATCTATTTTGTTACAGATTTGATCTCGCTGTGCGATCACATTTTCATCATCATTTTTTGATTGCACAAATAACTGCTCTTTTACTTGTATGCCAAGACATAATATAGAGAGTCCAGCAAGTAAAAATAGTACTGAGACTATCGTCCACTTGATAATATTTTTATTTTTCATACTGAAAGTTTTGCCATTTCCTTTAGTCTCATTTATAAAATATCCAAAGGCTGTTTCATGGACCTTGGTTTATATATTAGTCTGTGTCAGTTGGGATTACAAATCCTTGTGCCCAATCCATTGTTGGAGTAGCAGCTTGATTGCTACCAACATTCTCATTTACAACAACAGAAGCACTGGCGCTTAACCAAGTGAAAAATTCACTAAACTTGACAGCATCCATTCTTACAGCAGGAAATTCAGGTGTGGCCAATGTCATCAAAATATTGTCTTGTACATCGTTGCCTATACCAATTATGAAGAATACGTATTTCTTGTCTGCTGAATCTAATTTGATTTTTGCTGCAATACCATTAATATCCTGACCTGAAGGATATGGATCACCATCGGTCATCACAACAATCCAAGGACGATAGTAGGGAATGCCTTGAGTCTTATAGTACTGCTTACGAGTATTGATAATATCCTGTGCTTTTTCAATTGCAGCAACCAGTTGAGTCTGCCCGCTTGCCTGAAGTGTAGGAATTTGGATATTTGGAAGAATGTCAGGCTGTTGAATGACATCTACTCTTGAATTAAATGAAACTATTGCAACTTCAAGACGATCTCTTGTAACAGGATCTTGCATCGTATCATTTTTGAATGCAATAAGACCATCATTCAATTCCTTGATTGCACCGCTGGCATTCATTGATCCTGATGTGTCAAGAACAAGCACGCACAAGCATTTTTGCTCGAAATTTTCTTCCTCATACTGCTGAGTTGCTGTTGTATTTGTGTTATCAGCCATAATCTAATTTTATTGAGTTATCATATTGTCAAGCCAAGAACCGGGATCGTCAAGTTTTACATTTCCTCCATCAGAATTAGAGATAGTCGACATACTATTGCTTAACCAAGTAAAGAACTCACAGAACTTAACAGCTTGCATCTTCATTGGAGGGAATGAAGATGTGGATAGTTGCTTAAGAACAGACTCATTAACATCGTTACCTACACCAACTGCCATAAAAACAAATTCTTTTCTATTATTAGCGTCTTTAATGCGCTGGGCCATACCTGCTACATCTTGATCTGTATCAGGTTCTCCATCCGTCATCATCACTATCCATGGACGATAATATGGGATTCCATGACTCTTATAATATTGCTTGCGGTAAGTTACAATATCAATTGCTTCACTAATTCCATCTATCATAGCGGTACACCCTGCTGTTTGAAGCGTTGGCATCGTGAAATCAGTGAGGAGTTCAGGACCTTGAACAGTGTTTACTACATCATCAAAAGTAACGATGGCAACTTCCAATCGATCCCGAGTAACTTCATCTTTCAAGAGTTCTTCCTGAAATCTTTGCAATCCGGCATTTAACTGGGTGATGGGAGCATTTATTGCTGGCCATGACATAGAGCCGGAAGTGTCAAGTACTAGAACGCAAAGACATTTTTGCTCAAAATTGCTTGGTTCTTCATTGTAGTTTAGCATAATAAAATTGTCTCGTAATTTTATAAATTAATGTTTATTTATTATTCTTTTCGCTTCACCTGCACTTATCCAATCAACGAGTTGCGCTGCTCGCATTACTGTCCACGGGTGATTTGCTTCGGCTATTGATAATAATTTTACTATCTTATTCAACCCTTCGTAGTCCAAATCTTTAAATTCCTGAGCTTGTTCTAAAAATGTGTTGATGTCCATTTTTGAGTATTCACTTTTAGGTAGTCCTGCCATCTTTATAAATGCTTTTATTGCAGAAGTTGGTTTCTGACAACATAAAAGTCCTGCTCTGTCAGCTGTAAATTCTGACATTCTATCCCAATACAGTAAAGCATATTTAACAGGAGCGGCAACAATACTTCCACCAGGAATTGAATCTATTGCAAAATTTGTCATTTGCGCCATCATATGATAAAGCATATGGTTACTTTTGATATGACCACATTCATGACCAATTATGAACATGAGTTCATCTTCATTACACAAATCAAGTAAACCTGAGTTAAGGACAATTATCGGATTTTCTGATCCTACTGTAAACGCATTAATATCATATCCCCATTGAATATACATTTGTGGAATATTGGGTAGCTCCAATATTTGGGATGCATATTCAAGGTACTCATAGACATTGGGGTAATTTTTTTTTGTAACTTTTAGGTAACTACCTGTATATTGAATAGTATAAATACGTTCAACCGTATGCTTTGTTAGGAATTTCCCCAATACACTTAGTCCGGGCGTTGCTTGTAGTGTATCCAATGCCTTACGATCAAAAGGGTGTTCATATTCTTCGGAACTTAGCCCTCTTAGTATCTTTTTATTTCTATTCATTACCGTTACATCACACGATACAAGTTTCTCCTTACTTGCAGTAAAAATTGAGTTTAACGGCATAAAAAAAGAAGCGTGGAGAACTTACCTGTTGTTCATCCAGCTACACAAGGCTCTCGCATTGCCCAATTCTAGAGAATGAACAACGTCAGAGCCCACGCCGATATGACTAAGCAAAACCATATAATAAATATATTTCACGCTTCTTACGCATGAATGTACATTATATGGTGATGCGAGCAATCACATCCCGAGGACATCTACCGTTGCTTTCTTTGCTAGAATTTGAATTTGCGAGATTCGTGTAGCCAAAGACAAGCGTCAAGTAAACGCCTTTTTAATATGTCATGATCTCCCACCCAATACCCGCTTCAACATTTGATGTTGCCATCACTTGTTGTAGCTCAGCGTGGACTTCAATCGGACCTTTATTGTGTAGATGTCTCACTGAGGAGGTACTCCTATCAATTAGATACGATTAATAAAATCAAACGCAAAAATAGTAAAAATATCTAAAATACGCACAAAAAACAATGAAAAAATTAGGTTAGTTAGCATATTTTGTTTAAATTTTGTACGAGAGGAAGTTCAAAACAGGGTTTTATTTAGTATGATGTTTCTTTTCAATAATGGTAACTGCAATATCTCATTCTTAATAACAGCTTAAGTTAAAAGACATTTATTAAGCTAAGATTGACTTGTCGCATACATAATAGATATGACCAGCAATGGTGGCTGTGACGTGTTGCTTTTTGTCCGGCTACGCTTTTGATAAGTATTCGATAGATCAAAATGATCTGCCGGAGGCGGCTCAGTCTTTCCTGAAGGAATTTTTCTACTAAATATGAAGTAGAGTTATCAGATGATGTGGAACTTACATTCAATCTGCTCGGACAGTTTAAGAGTATGAAAATTGATGATTGATAAAGATATATGGCATTAAATCTAAATGATTTAATGCCATATATCTTTATTCCGTATTATTATTGAAGTCGGCGATCATCTACCTGATGAAGTGAGGACGGCAGTAGTGGTCGTGGAGGTTGTTCCGTTTATGACTGTGTAGGAAGATCCTGACTTTAATGTAGGACAACTTATCATAAGAGAACCATTCCCTGATGCTCCTCCCGGTTGCCAACCGCCTCCACCGGGACCATTGCCGGGACCATAAGCGACAGCGCGGGTTGATGTGTACTCGGTAGGTATGGTAAATGTTGCAAGCACTTCATCTCCGGATTTAACTGACACTTCGGTGTCAGCTTTAATAGCTCCTGTAGTTTTTACAAATGCCTGTGTTGATCCGCTCTTATTCGGATAGGTGTTGCTACCCCCGAATGAAAGAACAGTGCCACCTGTAATATAGACTGCACATCCGTTTTCCGTGGCGGCATCAAGACCCATTTCAGCGCCGCCGGAGCCCATCGTACGAATATATCCTCCGGTGATATATAGATTCCCATTTGAATCAAGGCCATCTCCGACTACGGATAATACGGTAAGATCACCACCGTTAACGCGGAAATCCTTTGAAGAGTTGATGCCGTCATCATATGCTTTGACGAAGATTGTGCCACCATTAATTTCAAGTGTTGTCTTGCTTTCAATCCCTTCTGCATTGTTTGTGGCCGTAGTGATGAAGAATTCGCCATTATTGATCACTACACCGCCGTCTGCCTTGATGCCTTTTGACGACGATTTATAATCTGAATTGATTCTTTCAGCATTGCTTGTATAGTTATGATTTAGCGTGCCATTGCTATATACGAGCATTCCTCCTGTAGTGGCAATTGTCGTCTTACCGCCATCCGCAGTAAACACACCATCGCAAGAAATACCTTTGCCGCCGCTTCCGGTCGCTTTTAAATTAATATTACCACCGCTGATTGTCACGTTTCCGTCGGCTCCAATGCAAGCTGAAGATTTGGTTTTTGTTTTGGCACTATCCCAGATACCATTTGAATTGCTTGTAAGATTGAGTGTTCCGTCAGAAATGACAATGTCACCGTCAGCTTTAAGGCATTTTGCAGCGTCCCCTGAGATAGTGGCTGTGAGAGTTCCACCTTGGATGGCAATGGATCCGGTATCCTCCGGCTCTCTGTCAGTGTCATCCTTGAACGCTGTCTGGATGGCATCATCGCCGGTATTGATGATCGTTACATTGCCGCTTTCCATAAGTAAATATTGGGCGCAGTTGATACCGTCTTTTACCGCTCCTGATATATTTAATGTCAGATTTTTAATTTCAACATATTCCTTAGCGTAGATTGCATGAGACTTATTGCCTTTGACGTTCAGTTCTCCTTTGCCTTTCAGTTCAAGATGTCCTTTGCAAGAAATGGCTCCTTTCTGACTTCCGTTGCCATCTTCCAATGTGTTGACAGTCCCGTTTTTAGCGCTTAAAGCAATTCTTTTGCCATTTTGAATGTCGAGGGCTGCTCCATTAGGATTCAAAAGTGACACGCCTTGCAATTCAATAGTGGACTTATAAGAGCCATTTAGTGTAAGCGATCCGTCGGTCGATTCTCCTTTCAGGATATAAGTGATCTCACCGCAAGTCGTTTCAGAGACAAGATCTGATTGATCGATGGTGATATGTGCGCCTTCTACAGTTATATCTATGTATTGCGCGATATTTCCGGCAACATTAATAGCTGCGGAGCTGTTTGAAAATTTGACTTCGACTGTATTTGGAGATACGTTATCCTCATTGATATTAATTTGCGACCATTCGGAGAGATTGAATGTTTTGTCGGCGACAGTTACTGATTCTCCCTTGAAATTCATTTCTCCTGCTATCTCGGCTGGAAAGCTATAAGTAACTCCGAATGAATTAGAGAAGTTGATGGTCTGTGCATTTGCCGTGAGAGAACATGCGGCTATGCATGATAAGTAAATAAATTTCTTCATATGTTCAGAGAGTTACTTTGAATGTTTGATTGCCGTTTTTTACTATATACACGCCTGAAGGAAGTGCTTTCCCGGCTTCCTGTATTGATTTATATCTGCCGACCTTGATTCCGGAGAAATTATAGTAGTCGGATTCTGAAGATTGAATTTCTTTAAGAGTATCTACACCCGAATCTGACGATGTAAATTTCATGGATTTAATTTGGGAAACAGGGATGATCTGATCCACTGATGCGGAAGAGAGCAATAAATTACCATCTTTATAAATGATGGATAGATTTTCGGCAGCTACTGATTGTTCTGTGGCATCTGACATACTGAATGTGAGCCATGGTAATGACTCGGCAGATACCAAAACGGGCAAAAAAATTGCCGCTGTTAAGAAAATGCGTCTTAAGTTATTCATGTTGTTATATAATTGTTTCGTTTAATTGGACAAATAAATCAGAAAAGGTTTAAAGCAGTTTTCATATTTTGGGCTTTTATTTACTTCTGAGTCATTTTAATATATCATCCAAATGCAGGGAGGCGCGGCCCGTAAAACTAATTCCGATGCTTTTGAAATAAGAGGTTTGTTTTTTTTCAGTTTTCAAACTAATTGATTAAATTTGCAAAAAAAATATTTTAGTTACTCTCTTGGAATATATTAATAGTAGATATGAATTTGAAGTGTCCTAATTGCAATGCCACTTTTGAGGTTGATGAGAATCACTATGCCGCTCTCGTTGCGCAGGTGAAGAATGTCGAGTTTGAAGCTGAAATAAATCGTCGGCTTGCTGAACTGTCAGAGGTGCAAAAAGCTAAAGAGGAGACTAACTTGGCTAAAGCGGAGCAGAAACTTGAAAAAACGGTATCCTCAAAAGATTCTGAAATTAATGCACTGAAAACTGAAATAGAGCGTCTAAAAGCCATCGTAGACAGCTACGACACATTAAAGAAAGCTGATTTGGAATCTTTCTCTGCAAAGTCAACTCAGAAGTTGATGGAGATGGCTGCTTTGAAGGATAAGGAAATAGCCGATTTAAAAAGTAAGCTTAAGGAAAGTGACGCCAAGCATCTGCTTGATTTGGCTAAAGAGCGCAACAGCAGCCGAGAGGAACTTTATCAGAAAGAAAAGGAAATCACCGAACTTGCTTCCAAACTTGAATCTCAAAAGACCGAAGCAAAAAACCGCGAACTTGAACTCCGGAACACTCATGATGTGATGATGAAGGCAAAAGATGAGGAGATCGAACGGTATAAGGATATGAAAAGCCGACTTTCTACGAAGATGATAGGGGAGACTCTTGAACAACATTGCCAGAATACGTTTAATCTCGCCCGAAGTATGGGGCAGTTTCCTGATGCATATTTTGAAAAGGATAATGATGCAAGCGGGGGCACGAAGGGTGATTTTATATTCCGTGATTATATTGATGGTCAGGAATGTCTTTCCATCATGTTCGAGATGAAAAACGAGGCTGATACTACGGCGACAAAGCATAAGAATGAGGATTTCTTCGCTAAACTTGATAAAGACCGGAATGACAAAAATTGTGAATATGCCGTGCTTGTAAGTCTTCTTGAGATTGACAATGAATTCTATAATAATGGTATTGTGGATGTCTCATATCGCTATCCAAAGATGTTTGTAGTGCGTCCGCAGTTCTTCATGCCGGTGATAGCGCTCCTGTCCAAAGCTGCCAGACGAAGTGCCGAGACCGTAATTGCGCTTAGAGCGGAACTCGTAGAGGCTAAGGCTCAGAGCATAGATGTCACTAAGTTTGAGGAAAGGCGTGATAAATTCGCTGCCGAGTTCATGAAATTTGTTGACGGACATCGCAAGAAGCATGACGACGCTATGGATGCTATCGACAAAGCGATTGCAAGCGCCGAGAAGCAGATTGATTCGCTTCGAAAGATCAAGAGTCTGTTTGATACAAGCACTCAAAAGCTCGTTAGGGCAGGTGAAGTCATAGAAAATGATTTCACCATAAAAAAGCTAACTCATGGAAATCCGACGATGCGTGCAAAATTCGATGAGGCTCGACTCTCAGGTCAGATCTCAAAAGAAATCGGACCTCGATAGGACATTCATAAGAATGATCTTGCATAATGTAATGTTAAAATTTTATTCTGTCATATAGGTCGATTATTTAGATTATGTAGAAGTCTATAGATTGATTTATAGTATATTGATTGGTTATGTAATAGTTTTGTAATTTGCAATTTTAATTCAAAATTACTTAATTTTTTAGACAGAAGTGTTAAATAAACACTCATTTATGAACCAATCATGAAACAGTTTCGTTATAGTTTCAAACAAACTTCTCACCTCCAATTTCAATTTGATATTATAACTGACGATTAGAATACGATAAATCTATACCAGATGATAACCGATCGAGTAATAAAAGAAATATATAAAAAATATAATAAGGCTGCCAGCAAGCCGGAAGATTTGCGGCTTGATCATTTCATTGATATGCTTGCTCCTTATCATCATATTCGGGTAAACGGCAATGAAGTGATTTTTGAAGATCAGGAAGAGTTCAGTCCTTTCCGCAGATTTCTTTTGAGAGGATTAAACGGAATTCTTGAATTTGATAAGCAAGTGGCCTTTGTGTTTCGCAATCATATTCTGTTCTTAGGAAAAGATTCCAGCGACATGAGAGTTCACATGAGGCCTTATGAAGAAAAGCAGAATATATTTCAGAGATTATTCGCACGATAATCATAAAACATTACAGTCCGGGATAATTCCCGGACTGTAATGTTTTATGGATGTCGCTATTTCTTAATTCAGGTTGTAATCATCAAGGCCTTCGAGATCTTCCGGATTGTATCCGTCCTCAGAATAAAAATCTTCATCAAGGATATCAGCCGCCTGTTTCATAGCTACTGCATCGATCTGCGCGTCAAATTCATCAAGATCTACTTTCTGGACCGGAGCTTTACCTTTTTTCATAGAGCATACCGGTTCAGACAGGGTTCGGCCGGGGAGAATCTCCTTAAGTTCCATAAAAAAAGATCTCTCTGTGAGATAGTCAAAGACAAATATAAGTTTTTGGCCTTCGTCTTCAATGAGTTCGCCTACCGGAGTATCCTCCATCAGCCAGATGTCGCGGTCTGAACTACTCCCCATATCCTCAAGTGTGATTTCTTCCTGGCGTTGCCAATATTCATCGCATAGAAAAAAAGAGTCTATGTCATCTTTGGTATAGTCTACGCTATCAAGTATTGCATTTCTGAGCTGAAGAAAAGAAGAATCTGAATCTATTTCTATTTCCCGAGCAAAGTTTGAAACCTCATCGCTCACCAATTTAAATCTATATACCATGATCTATTTCTATTTTTAGACTGCTAAATTAATATAATTATCTATTATAAACAATACTTTTATAAAAAAATATGCTCTCATGAGAGCATATTTTTTTATCTTGTTGTATATGATTATGATAGCATGTGTTAAATTTTATGAGTAGGATTAATACCGATAGCCGTCGGCTTTGCATTTAGCCTGCATCCGTTCGATGCGTTTGTTGATGTCCGGATGTGTGGAGAAGAGCTGAGCCATCCCTCCGGTAGCGGTAGAGCCGGATGCTTCTTCCATTGTCTTTAACTTTTGAAAAGCCTTCACCATAGCCGCCGGATTTTTTCCATTCTTCTTTAGAAAGGAGTATCCATAATCATCAGCATTGTTTTCTTGACTTTTTGAGTATTTCGCTGAGGCGAGGTTCTGTGCGATTGCACCGAATTGTGAATCTGTCAGAGCCGCAGCAGTTGATCCTGTCGATGCAATGACATCCATGAGAGCCGCTGTCTGGAGTGCATTTTTAAATGCATTTTTTGTATCCTGATGGGCTACGTGGCCCATTTCATGGCCGATCACTCCAAGCACCTCGTCATCTGTCATCACGTCCATAAGACCGCTATATACTCTGATAGAACCATCTGCACATGCAAAAGCATTAATATCGTTCGTCTTATACACCTTGAAGTTGACCGGAATACCTTCAACATTGGTGATTCCGCTCAAAATATTATTAAGTCTCTTTGTGTAAGGATCATTTGCTCCGCAGACTGTGTTTTGAGCATCTGATTGTGAAATGTAGCTCTTCACATATTGTTGGATCTGATCATTGGATATCGTCATGGACTGTGCTATTTTAGCTCCCCCTTGGGCCAATCTCGCCATATCAAGGTTTTGGGCTACACTACATCCTGAGAGAATAATGACACTTGTGCAAAGTGCCGGAATAAATTTTTTCATATTATATAAAAACGGTGTTACTAAATTAGTAACACCGTTTATCTTAAAAAGTTTTAAAATTTGTGATAATTGATCAACCGAGAAATGCGAGAAGCACGCCAGCTGCTACAGCACTACCGATCACTCCGGCCACATTCGGGCCCATTGCATGCATCAGCAGATAGTTTGATGGATCGTATTCAAGACCGATATTGTTTGAGATACGTGCTGCCATAGGTACGGCTGACACACCGGCGTTGCCGATCAGAGGATTGATCTTCTTGCCCTCAGGCAAAATTAGATTGAAGATTTTCACTGAAAGCACACCTGCTGAAGAAGCTATAATGAATGCTATGAATCCCAGGGCGAAGATGAAGAGTGTCTCCTTGGTCAGGAAAAGGTCGGCCTGAGTAGAAGCACCTACTGTAAGGCCCAGGAGAATAGTCACTATGTCCGTCATTGCATTGCTTGCAGTCTTAGCGAGACGTGTGGTCACGCCACTTTCACGAAGAAGGTTGCCAAAGAAGAGCATACCGAGAAGTGGAAGACCCGAGGGAACGATGAAACAGGTCAGCATAAGGCCAACGATAGGGAAGATGATCTTCTCATTCTGAGACACAACGCGAGCCGGCTTCATCTTGATCTTACGTTCCTTATCAGTAGTGAATAAGCGCATCAATGGAGGTTGGATAAGCGGAATGAGAGCCATGTAAGAATAGGCGGACACCGCTACCGCACCCAATAATGCGGGGTTCAGTTTGGAAGTAGTGAAGATTGCTGTCGGGCCGTCAGCGCCACCGATGATTGCGACGCAACCGGCAGACAGAGGATCCATGCCGATAAGGAGAGCGAGCATGTAGGCTCCGAAGATACCGAACTGTGCGCAAGCTCCGATGATCATCAATTTTGGATTGGCAAGAAGGGCTGAGAAGTCAGTCATCGCGCCGATGCCAAGGAAGATAAGTGGAGGATACCATCCTTTTTCCACTCCGTTGTAAAGAATATTGAGTACGGATCCCGGTTCATAAATGCCGATCTCCATACCTGGCTGAAAGGGAATGTTGCCGATAAGCATACCAAATCCTATAGGAACGAGAAGAAGAGGCTCAAAGTTCTTCTTTATGGCAAGCCATACGAAGAAACAACCTACTGCAAGCATGATAAGGTTTTCATACTGGCAATTGGCAAAGCCGGTAAAGTTCCAGAATGTGGTGATGTTTTCGGAAAGGAATTCCCAGAATGTCTGTGCAAGTATCATATTGAATTGCTTTTCAGTTTTGGGAATTATCCGATAATCATGATGTCATTGCCTTCAAGCACAGCATCTCCTACATTTACAAGGATCTTCTTAACTGTGCCGCCATGAGATGTCTTGACGTCGTTTTCCATCTTCATGGCTTCAAGAACACAAACAGTGTCACCTGCATTGACAGTGTCACCCTCTTTTACCTTGAAGCTCATGATAGTGCCGGGCAGCGGAGCCTTGACAGCACCGGCTGCACTGCTTACATTCTGTTTGGAAATAACTTTCTCACCTGAAGCAGTAGTTGGAGCCGGAGCTGCCTTGTTAACTTTCACAGGAGCCTTCTGGTCCTTTTCAAGCTGCACGTGATAGTGGCTTCCATTGACTATCACTTCAACCTGATTCCCATCGACATCGCCTACTGCAACATTGAAATCGATGCCGTTGATCTTATATTTATATTCTTTCATTTTTTTAATTATTTACGGATGTTGCGATGAAGTTCAGGCTTAGCGCGTAGATTGTAGATTTTGGAGTTCCATGGAGAATAATTCTTCTTGATCTCATGGATAGTGAGAAGAGTATGCTCTATGTCATGTCCTTGTCCGAAATACTCGGCGAGAGCCATTCCGATAGCGGCGATAGTCTCGCCGCTTGCCAGTTCAGGATGAGCCTGATCCATAGTCTTGCCGGCTTTTTCTACTGCAGCTGTCTTCTTCTTATTGAGAAGATATTGGGAAATTTGGCCAAAACCCATGAAAAGAAGGCTCAGAATGATCAAAGCGCAAATTACGATACACATGGCGATAAGAGTAAGCGAACCGCCGAATGAATCGTTTTCCTTAAGATTGTTGGCTTTCTCAATCTGACGCATTCTTTTTGCCGTGGCACTTACCTCTACGGTATTGGTCTCTTCTGAAGGAACAGCTACCGATTCAAGGTCTTCCTGTCCGTAAGGCTCGACATATTCCACCGGAGCGTCGATCTGTTCCGGAGCGAGTTCTGTCTGAGCATAACCGCAGGTGAGCGACAGGCTTATGATTCCTAATGTAATATATTTCTTAAGCATAATTTTTTATATTATAGAGGAATGTTGCCGTGCTTTTTAGCAGGATTCGACTGCTTCTTCGTGGCAAGCATCTGGAGAGCACGGATGATGCGGAAGCGAGTGTTGCGCGGTTCGATCACATCATCGATATATCCGTATTTAGCTGCGTTATAAGGATTCGCAAAGAGTTTGGTGTATTCTTCTTCCTTCTCCTTCTTGAACGCAGCAGGATCTTCGTGTTCCTTTGCTTCTTTAGCGTAGAGCACGCCTACAGCGCCTTCTGCACCCATCACTGCGATTTCGGCAGTTGGCCAAGCGTAGTTCATATCTCCACGCAGCTGCTTGCAGCTCATCACTATGTGGCTGCCACCATAGCTCTTGCGAAGAGTTACGGTAACCTTAGGCACAGTGGCCTCGCCATAAGCATAAAGAAGTTTTGCACCGTGAAGAATAACGGCATTGTATTCCTGACCTGTACCCGGAAGGAAGCCGGGAACGTCGACGAGTGTTACCAATGGAATGTTGAATGCGTCGCAGAACCGAACGAAACGGGCTGCCTTGCGGGAAGCATTCACGTCAAGAACGCCGGCAAGCACCTTTGGTTGGTTAGCCACGATACCGACACTCTGACCGTTGAAACGGGCAAAGCCGGTGATGATGTTGCGGGCAAATGCCGGTTGCACTTCGAGGAACTCGCCGTTGTCGATGATAGCGCCGATCACCTCATACATATCATATGACTTCTTCGGGCTGTCAGGAACGATCTCGTTGAGTTTGTCTTCAAGACGGTCGATAGGATCGGAACAAGGCACGAGTGGAGTTTCCTCCATATTGTTCTGAGGAATATAGCTGATGAGCTTTCGGATGAGCTTGAGAGCCTCTTCGCCATCTTCACATGCAAAGTGAGTTACTCCGGATTTGGAAGCATGAACGGAAGCGCCGCCAAGTTGCTCTTGAGTCACGTCTTCGCCTGTCACGGTCTTTACTACAGAAGGGCCTGTAAGGAACATGTATGACATTCCTTTCACCATGATAGTGAAGTCAGTGAGCGCCGGAGAGTAAACTGCACCACCTGCGCAAGGACCGAGGATGGCGCTTATCTGAGGAATGACGCCTGACGCAAGGATATTGCGCTGGAAAATTTCAGAATAGCCTGCAAGCGCATTGATGCCTTCCTGGATGCGTGCGCCGCCTGAGTCGTTAAGGCCGATCACCGGAGCACCCATCTTCATGGCGAGGTCCATGACCTTGCATATCTTCTGTGCCATAGTCTCGGAAAGAGAACCGCCGAGCACCGTGAAGTCTTGTGCGAATACATATACAAGGCGTCCTTCAATTGTTCCGAATCCGGTCACAACCCCGTCGCCGAGATATTGTTTCTTTTCCATGCCGAAGTTTGTGCTGCGGTGAGTCACAAACATGTCGAGTTCTTCAAAGCTGCCTTCGTCGAGGAGCTGATCGATTCTTTCGCGTGCAGTATATTTGCCGCGTTCATGCTGCTTGGCAATTGCCTTTTCGCCACCGCCAAGGCGTGCAATCGCCCGCTTGTCGATGAGTTCCTGAATCTTTTGTTCTTGAGTAGTCATTATTCAATATGTTGAATTATTACTTCTTGGATGGGTCTTCGCAAAGCTCTGTAAGGACAGCCTCTGTGCATTTGGGGTGAAGGAAGGCGATCTGTAGGCCATCTGCACCTTTGCGCGGAGCCTTGTCAATGGTGCGGATTCCCTTTTCCTCACATTCTGCCAAAGCCTCGGCAACTCCGCTTTCAACTGCGAAAGCCATATGATGCATTCCACCTTTGCCACCGTTCTTTTCTATAAACTTCGCGATTGTGCTTTCGGGACTTGTGGCCTCGAGAAGTTCAATCTTTGTGTCGCCTACCTTGAAGAAAGCTGTTGTCACTTTCTGGTCTTCCACTACTTCCTGCTTGTAGCATTTCAGTCCAAGCACATTTTCGTAGTATTTGATTGCTTCTTCCAGGTTAGGAACGGCAATTCCGATGTGTTCAATGTGTGAAATTTCCATTGCGTTTTTGATTTATTGGTTAGTTGTTGTTGTTTACTTTGATGCATATGTTCCATTCGATTTCGGAGCAGATACAATTATTTGCAAAATTAACAATATTTTTTCAAATCAAGAAAAGTATTTTAAAGAAACTTTAAAAAAAATTGATTATTCCATATAATGTATATTTTTTTACCTTAATTTATTGTTATTTCAGATTTTTTTTACGATATTTGCACAATATTTGAACAATACCCCAATTTTCATTATAGCTTCTCCTCGTCTGAAACTTATATGGAAATGACCACGGGAGCCTTGTGCTCATTGATCAAAGGAATCGTAGAAGGCGATTCCGACATTACTCTGACGGGCTTCGCTAAAATAGAAGAAGCGGATAAGGGCCAGCTGACTTTCATCGCTAATCCCAAATATGCCCATTTCCTTGAGTCGACGAAGGCGTCGGCTGTTTTGGTGTCTAAAGACTTTGAACATCCGAATCCAAATGGAGTGACCTTGCTCAGGGTGGATGATCCTTACGCTACTCTTGCCGAGATATTGAGGGTGATTCAAGCTTCCATTCCGAAAAAGACTGGAATCGAGCACCCTTGTTTTATCGCTCCGGGAGTTGAAATCCCTGACGATGCCTACATTGGAGCTTTCGCTTATATCGGTGAAGGTGCGTCAATTGGTAAAGGTTGCTGTATCTATCCGCAATGTTATGTCGGAGATGGTGTCAAGATTGGAGAGAACTCGATTTTATATTCGGGTGTCAAAGTGTATGCCGGCTGCCAAATAGGAAATAGATGTATCCTTCATAGCGGTGTTGTGATTGGGGGTGACGGATTCGGCTTTGCTCCTAATCCGGAAGGTGGATATGATAAATTGCCTCAGACCGGAATTGCAGTCATAGAAGATGACGTTGAAATAGGGGCAAACACCACTGTCGATCGTGCCACTTTCGGATGCACGCGTGTAGGCAAAGGCACCAAACTTGATAATCTGATAATGGTGGCTCACAATGTGGAAATCGGCAAAGACAATGTGTTTGCCGCCCAAACTGGAATTGCCGGAAGCACCAAGATTGGAGATAAGAATAGAATTGGTGGTCAAGTAGGTTTTGCCGGTCATATTTCCGTCGGAAGTCATAATGAGATTGGAGCCCAATCGGGAATTCCTGGAAATGTGGGAGACGGCAATCGCCTTATGGGATATCCGGCTATTGATGCGCGTAAATTTGCCAGGAATGTCGTGTATATCAATAAGCTTAAAGAACTTTTTGATGGACTGAACCTGAAAAAATAATGGTGTCAGTCCTTAATATATTGAATATAAATAACAAATCATATGAATCAACTCACGTTAAACGCATCTATCAAAGTTGAAGGGAAAGGATTACATTCAGGAAAGTCCCTGACGGCGGTTTTTAATCCTGCGCCGGCAAACTTTGGAATTAAGTTTAAAAGAATGGATCTTGAGGGCCAGCCGGTCATCGATGCACTTGCAGAGAATGTAGTAGACACCACGCGGGGCACGGTTATCGGCAAAGGAGAAGCTCGAGTAAGCACCATCGAACATGCTATGGCAGCTCTCTATGCTTATGGCATCGACAATTGTCTGATAGAAGTTGACGGTCCGGAATTGCCGATCCTTGACGGAAGTGCAATTGAATACGCTTCGAAAATTGAAGAAGTGGGTCTTTCGGAACTTGATGCTGACAAGGATTATTATATTATAAAGGAGAAGATACAATATAAAGATGAGAATGGCGCTACCATTACAATCTATCCTGATGAAGGTTTCAGTGTGGAAGTGATGGTGGAATATAATTCGCCGATATTGCCCAATCAGTTCGCTGTTCTTGATGACCTCGCGGATTTCCGTCAGGAAGTGGGGAGCGCACGCACATTCGTATTCGTTAGAGAAATAGAGGCGCTTCTCCAACATGGTCTGATCAAAGGGGGCGACCTTCAGAACAGTATTGTAATCTATGATCAGCCCGTGGCACAAGAAAAAATTAATGAAATATGCGATGCTGTCCAGGTGGAGCGTATGACGGTGGATAAGCTTGGATACATCAATCCGAAGCCTTTGCAATGGGATAATGAGCCTGCCCGCCATAAGCTGATCGACGTGATCGGTGACATTGCTCTCATCGGTCGTCCTCTGAAGGGAAGGGTCGTCGCCATTCGTCCGGGTCACACTGTCAATAATAAATTTGCGCGTCTGCTTAGGAAGGAGGTTAAGCATACCGAGATTCAGAGTCCGGTATATAATCCCAACCTCTCGCCGATAATTGATGTCAACGGAATAAAGAAATTGCTTCCTCATCGCTATCCATTCCTTCTCATTGACAAGGTCATCGAACTTGATCGCAAGCATTGTGTGGCAGTGAAGAATGTCACTGTCAACGAACCTTTCTTCCAGGGACACTTCCCACAGGAGCCTGTGATGCCGGGTGTGCTCCAGGTCGAAGCAATGGCTCAGGCCGCAGGCGTACTTGTACTCAACTTCCTTGAAGACCCGGAAAAATATTCTACTTACTTCCTGAAGATCGACAATGTAAAATTCCGCCAGAAAGTTGTTCCCGGTAATACTCTTCTTCTCAATGTGGCACTTGCCACTGAAATCAGACGTGGATGTGCTGTTGTGAAAGGATACGCTTTCGTGGGCGAAAAAATTGTATGCGAGGCTGAATTCATGGCTCAAATAATCAAGAATAAGTGAGATGGGAGAAATGAAGTGCATTCATCCGGATGCCAAGATTGGCAAAAATGTTAAGATTGGGAATTTTACAACGATCCATGAAGACGTTGAGATCGGTGATAATTGTGAGATTGACTGCAATGTAAATATTTATCCAGGTGCCAGAATCGGTGACGGCGTCAAGATTTTCCCCGGTGTCACTGTGGCGGCTATTCCTCAGGATTTGAAATTCCGGGGAGAAAGGACTTTCGCCTATGTCGGTGATGGTACTGTCCTCAGGGAATGTGTGACCGTGCATCGGGGCACTGCTTCAAAAGGAAAAACCGTGGTAGGAAGCGATTGTTTGCTTATGGCATATGTCCACATCGCCCATGACTGTGTGATTGGTGATAAAGTGATCATTTCAAATGCCGCCCAAATGGCAGGTGAAGTGGTGGTAGATGATTGTGCCGTGATTGGTGGCGGTTGCTTGATTCATCAATTCAGTCATATCGGACGCAATGTGATGCTTCAAGGGGGCGCCCTGGTGAATAAGGATATTCCTCCTTTCATCAAGGCCGCTCGCGAACCTATTTCATTCGTTGGCTTGAATTCAATAGGTCTTCAGCGACGCGGATTTAGTGCCGAAGAGATTCAGCAAATTCAGGAAATCTACAGAATATTGTATCTCAGTGATTTAAACGTCACGAATGCAATCAAGACAATAAAAGAAGTCTGCGCTCCATCAACATATCGTGATGAGATAGTGAATTTCGTGGAAAATTCCAACAGAGGTATAGTCAGGTCGGCCATCTGATGTCTGAAGGGGTCTAAGAAAGGGGGTATCGGGATCACCGTTACTCCCTTAAAAGATTATATGAATACTTCCAATATTTATTGTCGTCAGATTATTGATTTGCTTTATGCGCATGGCATACGTACTGTCTTTTGCAGTCCGGGTTCGCGCAATGCTCCTCTTCTTATTGCGTTGGCAATGGAGGAAGAGATGATAAGTCATGTGGTTGTTGATGAAAGAAGCGCTGCATTCAGGGCTTTGGGATGGTCTTTGGTTAAGAAAGAGCCTGTGGCTCTTATCTGCACTTCAGGAACGGCAATTCTTAATTATGCCCCGGCGATAGCTGAGGCATATTATTCCGGTGTGCCGTTGATTGTGGTATCTGCAGATCGACCAAAGGAATGGATTGATCAGGATGATTCGCAGACCATCAGGCAGTTTGGTGTTTTAAGCCACATAGTGAAAGGAAGTTACGACGTCAGGGCCATTCCGGAGGGTAGTAAAAAAGAATATACCGACGAAGTGAAGTGGACGGTAAATAGAACTGTCAATGAAGCGTTGATTAATGCTTTGACAGGTAAACCGGGACCTGTCCATATAAATGTTCAATTATCTGATCCTTTGGGATTACTTTCCGAACATAAGAATACTGAAGAAAGATTAGTAAGAAATATAACTTCGTCCGACAGACTACATCCTGAAGTCCTGAAGCGTTTAGCTGAGGATGTGTGTGCTGCAAGAGTGATGATAGTGGCAGGATTCGGTGCCCCGGATCATCATCTTGATAAGGCTATACGCATATTTGCCAATTACCCTAATGTAGTGGTGATGGCGGAAACTCTTGCAAATTTGCATGATCCTCAACCATTTTCAACAATGATTGACTCGGTGCTTTGTGATTTGACCGATGAGCAAAAGGAAGCTATGCGCCCCGATATAGTTATTTCGTTCGGTGGGGCGCTTGTGTCTCGGATGCTTAAGCAATATCTTCGGCAATATCCTCCGCGAAAACATTGGAGTATAGGACATTCCAATTATTTCTGTGACTGCTTTCAATCTCTTTCTGATAGAATTGACATAACCCCGGCGTCCTTTTTCAGACAACTTTGGGGTGCCGTGCGCAAGAATAAGATCGATATAAAGTCTCAATATGCTGCAGAATGGTCGGAAACCAGGCAAAAATCGGCAATATTGACAAGACGCTACATTGACAAGTCAGCATGGTCAGATTTGAAGGCTCTTGACTATATTTTCAATAATCTGACGTTCGACAATCTCTTTTTATCTAATGGCACGGTAGTGAGATATGCCCAGATAGTGCCTCATATCTGCCATGCGGAATATTGCAACAGAGGAGTTTCCGGTATTGATGGAAGTACATCTACAGCCGTGGGGGGCGCCTATGCTTATAAGGGTAGGACAACCCTGATTTCAGGAGATATGTCATGGCTTTATGATTCAGGTGCATCCGCTTTAAATGATGTGCCTTTGTCAATGAGAATGGTTGTGATTGATAATTCCGGCGGGGGAATATTCAGATTCATTAAGTCTACTTCCTCGATTCCTGAAGGAACTCTTGACAGATATTTTTGTGTTGAAGACCTTGCGGATGTTGCAGCGATTGCAGCGGCTTTCGGAATTGAAGTGCAGCGGGCTGAAGATATGGATAGTCTGGAGGCCGGAGTGAAATGGTTATCAGAAGAGTCGGATTATTGCCGATTGCTCCTTGTGGTGACGCCCCCTGTGGATAGTGCTGAAATATTGACTGATTATTTTAACAAATATAGATAATAATAAGATGTTTGACTGGAAAAGTATAGAGGATTACGAGGATATTCTGTTTGAAGAATTCGAAGGTATCGCTAAGATTACTATAAATCGACCGAAGGTGTATAATGCATTTCGTCCGAAAACAAATTTTGAAATGCTGGATGCAATGCGTATATGTCGTGACAGAAGTGATATAAGGGTAGTCGTGCTCACCGGAGCCGGTGAGAAGGCGTTCTGTTCTGGTGGTGATCAGAATGTAAAAGGCGTAGGCGGATATATTGATGATGAGGGAGTTCCTCGTCTGAATGTGCTTGAGTTGCATCATGCTATCAGAAGCATTCCTAAGCCTGTGATAGCGATGGTCAACGGTTACTCTATTGGCGGAGGCAACGTGCTGCAGGTGCTTTGCGATCTCTCCATCGCCTCGGAAAATGCAATATTTGGTCAGACCGGACCAAAGGTCGGGAGTTTTGATGCGGGATTCGGCAGTTCCTATCTCGCGCGTTGCGTCGGACAGAAAAAGGCTCGTGAAATCTGGTTTCTGTGTAAGCAATATTCGGCTCAGGAGGCGCTTGAAATGGGCATGGTAAATTGCGTAGTGCCTTTCGATAAATTAGAAGAGACCACCGTGGAATGGTGTCGCACCATCATGAAGAGATCTCCTTTCGCCATTAGAATGATCAAGCGGGCATTGAATGCTGAACTTGATGGGCAGCGCGGTATGATGGAATTTGCAGGAGATGCCACTTTGATGTATTATATGATGGACGAGGCTCAGGAGGGAAAGAATGCATTTCTCGAAAAGCGTGATCCGGATTTTGGCAAATATACAGTTTTCCCATGAGACTTGCATATGCTCCATATATATTGAAATTTAAGAATCCTTCCGGCACAAGTCGGGGAGTGCTTACCGAAAAACCGACTTTTTTTATTAAAGTCTTTGAAGAGAATAATCCATCTGAATTCGGAATAGGGGAGTGCTCCGTGTTTCCCGGACTTTCACCCGAAGCGGATGGAAATTATGGCTATAAGCTGATAGAACTTCTGGCAAATATCGCCCTTGGCAAAGAGACTGATCTTTCAGCATACAGCAGCATTAAGTTTGGTCTGGAGCAGGCCTTTCGTGACTTTGCCGGAGGTTGCAGACACATCTATTTCCCATCTGCGTTTACAGGGGGCAAAGAGAGCATTGAGATCAATGGACTTATCTGGATGGGAGATTTCGATCAGATGATTGAGCGCATCGACGAAAAGGTCAGTTGTGGCTTTCATTGCATCAAAATCAAGATCGGCGCTATCGATTGGAAAAGGGAGGTGGAGTTGATAGAATACGTCAGACGTAAATATTCCGATAGATCACTTGAGATCCGGGTAGACGCCAACGGAGGCTTCTCAATGGACAACGCGCTTCCAAGACTTAAGCGCCTTGCAGATCTTGGAGTGCATAGCATCGAGCAACCTATTCGTGCCGGCGAGCCGGAATTGATGGCGTTTCTTTGTCAGGTATCTCCGCTTAAGATTGCGCTTGATGAGTCGCTTATAGGTATAAGTTCGAGATCGGACAAGGAATTTCTTCTTGATCAAGTGAAACCTGCTTATGTAATATTGAAACCCTCGCTTTGTGGTGGCTTTTCGGGAGCTGAAGAGTGGATCAGACTTGCAGAGGAGAGGGGAATAGGTTGGTGGGTGACATCCGCCCTTGAATCAAATGTCGGTCTTAATGCTCTGGCACAATGGACAGCGACTCTGAATACTAAGATGCCTCAGGGACTTGGAACGGGTGCACTTTTCTTGAATAATTTTGAGTGTCCCCTGAAGCTTGAAGCTGATAAGCTCAGCTATGATGCCTCAAAGAAGATTGAAGATAGTATATATTCACAACTTGACTGGAGATATTAATGAATCAAGAGGAATTTGAAAAAATTTGGCATGATGACTCTACATTTGTGGTGTGTCATACGTCAGGGTCGACCGGTAAACCTAAAGAAATAAAACTGCCAAAAAAGTTTATGCGTGAAAGTGCAGATCGCACCAATAAATTTTTTGATATATCAAAAGACAGCCGTTTGCATACATGCCTTGATTTTAAATATATAGCATCCAAGATGATGACTGTCAGAGCAGATGAAGCCGGATGCCTGCTTACTTCAGAGACTCCTGCTTCGAAGCCTCTTGGAGAAATAGGTAAGGAAGAAATTATTGATTTGCTGTCGGTTGTCCCGGCTCAAATGGAATGGATTCTTGATTCTGAAAAGCGATGGGAGGGGATTCGTAACATTTTGATCGGTGGCTCCGCTATTCCTGCCTCTATTAGAAGGCGTACGGCCATTTCAGGATATAATGCATGGGAAACTTATGGAATGACTGAGACCGCTTCTCATATAGCCCTAAGAAAAGTAGATGATTCAGAAGTGTCGTTTAAGACTCTTGATGGTATTGACGTGAAAGTCAATGAAGAAGGATGCCTCGTGGTTATTATGCCGGATGGCGGAGAGTTTATTACTAATGATTTAGCGGAGTTGACGGGGGTTAATGAATTTAAGATTCTTGGCCGTGCCGATGATTGCGTGATAAGCGGCGGAATAAAGATAATTCCCGAAGAACTTGAACAGCTTCTTGGTCCGTTTGTGACATTCGATTATTGCTTGTCATCTATTCCGGACAAAAAATGGGGTGAGAAATTAGTATTGGTGGTAGAAATTCCTGATGATTCATATGACGTAGCTTTAGTTCAGGAAGCAGTCGGCGTAAGGCTTCGGCAATTCAGAAAAATTCTTGATCTTGGTGTGAAGTCACCCAAAGAGGTGATATGCCTGCCTGAAATTCCGCGAACTGCAAATGGAAAAATTGACAGAAAAAGCCTTCGTGCCATTTTAGTGACCAAAAACTAAAAATAACTCCATCCGGGTGTCACGGAAGTCCCTGAAATTTTTTGAGTTAAGTTAAATGATTTAAGGCCCCTTCTCATAAAAGATCGGGCCTTAAAAAATTCTTTCTGACAAGCTGTCATTATCCGTTTTTTGAAATTTTTTGAAGTTCTTCTTCGTTGATTATCTTAATCTTACGTCCATCTACAAGAATTAGCCTTTCATTGACGAATGTGGCAAGAGTGCGGATCGCATTAGCTGTTGTCATATTGCTTAAGCTTGCGAGATCTTCTCGACTCATGAAAATACGAAGGGTTGCTCCATCATCCTCCAGACCATAATTGTCTCTGAGCAGCAAAAGTGCATCTGCAAGACGACCGCGAATGTGCTTTTGCGTTAGATTCACGATTTTAGTGTCTGATCCTCCGAGATTTCGAGAAAGCTCGTGAATGAAAAACATCGCGAGATTGATATTTCCACGGATAAGTTTATCCACTGTTTTCATCGGTATACGTCCGATGATAGATTCTTCGACAGCAGCCACTGCCGAAAGGTATGGTTCCTGAGCGAAATAAGCACGGTAACCAAAATATTGCACTGGACTGTAAAGGCGAAGAATTTGAACACGATCGCCGATTCCGGCCTTATACATTTTCACTTTGCCTTTGAGAAGACACCAAAGATATTCAGGGTTTTCATTCTCTGAATATACAACTTGATTTTTTTTAAAGGTGGATATGATAAAATTGTCGGTGACTATACGCTTTTCTTCCGGAAGAAGTGCATTCCACAATTCCGACATGTCGTTGCTTATGATATGCTCAAGTGTACTTTTCTTTAACATTATCTTCTCAGCCAGTTTGCCTTAAAAATTTATACCAATAGATGCAGATGATGCTTGTAATTTTTTTTACCTGAAAATAGTATGAAAAATTACAAAAATAAAATCAATTTAACAAATTATTTTTAATTAATTTTCATAGATGGTTTTAATAGTGATTGA
>CAMWJD010000021.1 GCA_947174515.1 uncultured Porphyromonadaceae bacterium | reverse complement strand
TAGTCTCCTTCTTTCTTGGGAGCATCAAACACAGGAATGACTCTTGAGAATGCAGTTTCCGGACCGAAGTTCATCATATATTTGGTATATGCACGGATTTCAAAGAAACCGGAATAGAACGGAGTGCAATTGATTTTAAAACTTCCGTGAGCCCTTCCATTCTCGATTTTCAGCACCTTCGTGTCCACGATATCCCCACCGGGATTAAGAAGATCTACGTAAAGTGTCTTGCTTACAGCATCGGAAGTATTTCCGTCTGAATTTACCAAATAAGCACTGAACCATAACGTATCATCCTTGTAATAGCTTGTATTGTCAAGATGAAGATACACTTTTTCTTTTGGCAAAGAATTTTCAATGATCTTTTCGAAAAGTGATTGAAGATTTTTTTCATCTGTATCATTGCAATAGCTATTTACTATATGAGCATTAGCATCAATTTTTATACCGGCATAACCACTGAATGAAAATAGCATCAACAGCAAGAACAACGAAATTCTTACAGTAAATATAGAATACAAAAACTTCCTACACAATAACGGAAGGAAAGGAACTTTCATCAATATGAATGTAAATATATTGTTTGTAGGTGTGTACATTTTTGAAATCTTTGAGTAAACAATAGAAGATCTCCTATTGAGAAGAGCCTAAAGCACCGGTTGAAGTCACTGTCTGCATATCAACCTTAAAGTTGCTACGGTTGCTGTTGTTGTAGAATTTTATTTTTGCCTTACCTCTTTCATCGGGAAGAATGGCCGGATCCCAGAAAAGAGTACGCCGATAATCTTTTTCCAGAGGCATTACTGAGTAATCGGGAGAATAGAACTCCTGAGGCGTGTCATATCCGTGCATACTCGTCTTTCGTATTCCTTTTCCTCCATCTACCATCACTTTTCCATCGGGATTTGTCTCTATCATGACTACACAACTGAAATTCCTGTATAGAGTATCCAGGGGTATCTCTACCCAGCTATATCGTCGAAGCATATAATCACTTTCACTGATAGCAATGGATTTGATTGATTCGAGCTTTACGTTTTTATATTTATAATACTCTTCCGGAGAAGAGTTGTTTAGCCTTTCGTAATCTATGACAATTATAGGGTATTTCAATTTATAAAGCAGAGTCTGCTCTCCATTGATATACTGACTTCTGAATTCAGGATTCTTTTTCAGAAGTAGGTCATGAATATCGGCACCTACATCTATGTAACCACCATCGTCACGGATAGCATTGATCTCAGAATTGACGTCATAATATGCCACTGATTTATGTTTGGTCTGCTCCCGATCATTGTCTTTCCAACTTCGTTTAGACTTGACTTCTAATTCCTCAAGCCATATTGATTTATCATCAGAAGATTTAGAAGACAAATTTTCATCATCAGTTGACTCTGAAGATTCTGCTATTTCAGAAGATTCGTTGATCAAAACATTCTGCTTTAACAATGAAGGCACTTCCATTTCACTTGTATAGTATTGGCGCGGTTCAGGCACAAATTCTTTATCAAGAGAAATTTGGGAATGTATTAATTTGTTATTTTGGGCAGTGTTTAAAATAAGCGTCCAGATGTCATCAATATTCACAGTGAATGAGAATCTACCTGTAGAGTCTGTCCTTGACATGTCCATCGGCGGAATAGATTTATCATCATCAGTGTCCCTATTTATCAGAAATGCCGTTACGTCCACATCCGCCATCGGCTTGTTCGTTAGACTTCTAACCGTTCCTGCAATTTCAATTCCTTTATCCTCTGGCTTAAAACGAAGATTCTCAATTCGTTGTTCTCCAAGAGATTCCCATGCATATTTCCGCCAACCCTGCACCATCATAAGGAGATCAAGATGATGGCGATGTACACTGTCATCCGATTCAAAATAATACCCGGGATTAGATACATACCCTTTTATATCTGACATCAAAAGAAGATCAGTCATGATATTCCGATTCCATTCCATATCGCTGTCCCCGTCTCTTACAGACATGGAGAATGGGGAACTGACAGGATTCCCTTTTTTATCTAATAATGAGACTGTCATATTGACTGCCTCGTATGGTCTGTATTCTTTTTTGTCAAAATCATATGTCATATCAACAGAACCGTTGGCATACATAGGATTAAAAAACATACGGTCAGCAATTTTCCGTCCTGTCACATCTATCAGTATCGCTTCTGCCACTCCGGATGAGAGCTCTTTTCTGTCGAATGCGACGCGCACTGGTTTCCTAAAGAAAGAAGCCAATGCTGTATATACTTTCAGGACGCCTTGACTTGATATGGCAACCCCAACGGTATCTTTTCGGTTATAATTGTCGGCTCGTTCGATTGTCACGTAGATGCTGTCAGGATTTGATATGTTATCCACACTGAGGGAGTAACCTGCCGGAAATATTTCCGGCAAATTCAATTTCTTTGTCTTGCCATTATTCCTCACCTCCGCTATCATCGGGGTCCCATCTGAAATGATAGAAAATATTCCTTTGCCTTCGTGCTCAGTTTTGAATGAAATGACTGTATCCCGATTTGATGACAAAATATGACCTTGAATGTCTATCGGATGTCCATTCTTGTCTTTTGCTTCAAATGCCACTTTTGTCGATATTCCTTTGATCAGACGTCCTCCTTCTGGATAGAACCTTACATTAATATCCTTTCCCTTTTCGGGATATTTGCGCGAATACTGATATTGTCCCGTTCCGAAGCCACGCATATCCCTCTTCTGATAGTCTCCTTCTTTCTTGGGAGCATCAAACACAGGGATGACCCTTGAGAATGCCGTTTCCGGACCGAAGTTCATCATATACTTGGTATATGCTCGGATTTCGAAGAAACCTGAATAGAAAGGTGTACAGTTTATCTTAAAACTGCCATTAGCCCTTCCATTCTCGATTTTCAGCACCTTCGTGTCCACGATATCCCCACCGGGATTAAGAAGATCTACGTAAAGCGTTTTGCTTACAGCATCGGAAGTATTTCCATCGGAGTTTACGACGTATGCGCTGAACCATAAGGTATCATCCTTGTAATAACTCGTATTGTCAAGATGAAGATACACTTTTTCTTTTGGAAGCGAAGCTGCCATTATATCAGAAAAGAGTGTTTGAAGATCTCTGTCCGGGGTATGTGTCTCAATGTCCGTTTCTGCTTTGCTTATGGTTGATGTGATTGGGGCAGCATCCGAACAAAAGCATCCGATCATCATAATCAGAAAGAAATATCCTCGAATATAGTTTGTATTTTTCGCCAGCATATTTGAATCACTTAACTTTGAAATACTCATTTATGGTCCTTGCATCCTTGATGTCATGGGTAATAAGTAAACCGGATATTCTGTAATTCGATTTTATATCTGATGTCCGAAACTCAAAAGTAAACTCTCCGTTTTCGTCTGTCTGGGCTCTTGGCAACCATACAAGGGTATTACGGAAGTCCTCAAAATCAAACGTGAGTTCTTCATCAGAAGGGAAACTGAATCTTTTTTTGGGATAATATCCTTCACTTTTCGACAGACCTTCCATCTCCAGCAGGTCTTCATCGGAATAACGAGGACCGGCATAAACAGCCCATGCTTCTTGTTCATAATCATAGCAGCCCCGATTTTCATTCCATCTCATTTTTATCATTTTGTAGAGCTTGCCATGTTCCGGTTTTCTGACATTGTGGGGAGGTGTAAGCTGATAATAAGGATCATCTATCGGATGATGATTATACCCCGGTAAATAGTCATTCAGCCAGCCACCAACATACTCTCCGTTAACAATCTTTCCGCAGCAAACCCATGCGCTTTCCTTAGTCATGGCCAAACTATCAAGAAAACTCATCAATTTGTCTTTTTTGCGCCTTGAATAATAATTATTCTTACCTTTTACTACAACCTCCTCCAACCTTATGGTATGTCGGTCGGAATAATCGTCCGTTTCCTCATTTTCTGCAATCTCACTCTTCCGAATTATTGGGAAATAACGATCTATGGCCCTCAGGCGCAGATCATCGATTTTCTGGAATGGATCATTCAATACCAGCTTTGGCTTCATATCCTGATCCACCAACGGCTTAACAAGCAAATTCTTACCGAGTGATGAACAGATATCGGGTGAAACCTCAAAATAGCCGTCAGTGCCGGTTGATATTATATTGACAGCACCTTTCTCTACAGACTCATCAAACACATTTATATATTGTCCATGAAGAGGAATCGTATTGTTCTTCCTTCTTGATTTGAGATGTCCTGATACAGGACTGTCTGATAGAATGGTTTCTAAGATCCGATTTTCAGCTCTGACAGTGTCGTGTAAAATAGCGTATGCCTGAGACTCGATATCTACATCAGCCAATGGATATGAACAGAGTGCGTCCGCCACACTCAGGGCAAGAACCGCACGCACCGGATTTCCCGCCGCATCCTTAACTCTGACAGTTGCCTTGACTTTGCTACGCGTATGGTATTCGACACTGTCAAGCGTGACCGTGACATTCAACTTGGCTGTTTCCATCGTGTCGGAGACGTCAATGAACTGCATACGCTCTCTTGCAGAACTCAGGAAACCGGGAGCCTCCCTTAGCTCCTTGACTATTAACAGATGTTTGGGATATAATACCGTATCGCCTCCACCCAGCGACCCCCGCGTATGCACGAACATCCTGTATTCGCCCGCCTCCCAGTCATCTCCTACATACACATGACCGTCGCACATGCCGTTTGACATCCTGTATTTCTCTCTCCACACTACACTGTCGGAGGGGCCTATAATCTCCACGTATGCAGTGTGCGACTGATCGGAGATAACCATGGTATTTTCGTCAAATGCAATGCACTTGAACCAAAGATCCTCACTGGTCTCATAGATTCCCTTGCTTGTGAACACATGTACATAATCTCTCCCCCACAGGGGAAGAGAGATAACAGCAATCAACAGATAAAAAATTAAGTTTTTTTTATATTTTGTCATCCTATTTTTTTGTCTCCTTCAATATAACTTGAATCTTTCCACTATTTGGAGTCCGTCTCAAAAAAATTAAGAGTCGTGATTTTTAAAGCAGCAAATATAAAAAAAAAAGCATAAATTGCAAGTATTCACAATAAAATATTTGCATTTTGCACAAAATTTAAGCGATACCGGAGAGAAAGACGAGGGAATTTAGACACAAAAAGCAATATGATCCGGATAATCAGGAGTGCCAAGCGGGATCATTGTTTCCGTGGTGTGGGTAAGCAGTTCAGACGGACTTGTGATGTCTTGAGTTATGATGTCTCTTAACAACCCGCCACGTAGCGCTTTCAATTTGCCTGCATTTGGTGTTCGCCAACCACTTCCGTCTTTAGGCTCCTTGAAATCCACTTTCCAAACCTTTGCAAAGTTCTTGACAAGCTTCCAATCTATGCATTTGGCAGCATCTGCCGGCAACAGATTAAGAATAGAAGACTCTCCCCTCTCTTTCAAATATCTAACTAACTCAATAGTTACGTCCTTACGCCAAAATGCATATAGTGCCTTATCCTCCGGAGCAATCTGTGTTGTAAAATCAAACCTATATGGTTTGATAATGTCATTTGGATGTAGCCATCCGTAAAGTGACGAAATAATCCTAACCTTATCTTCAGAGAGTGCTTTTTCCTTTTCTGAAAGTGAAGGATAATCAAATGCTTTAAACACTACTCCGGTATATGCATCAATCGCCTTGATACCCATCGATTTATTTGGGAACTCGTATGCCATTCTCGCTATCTTAGCCGCCATCGGGAGACTTACCTTTACGGCTTCGGCAATATCTGAAGCAGACAAAGTCGCTACATGAGCCATGATTTCTGAGGCTTGTTCTTCACCGGCTGGTTTATTTGATTCAAATATATCTTGACCGACAGGAAACTCTCGATCATCCATCGTCTTTGATTCAGCAATTAATATCAACATAGAGCTTTAGCTTAATCATTCTTTTTTTGACCAAACTGAGGTAAAACGGATTTAAGATATCTAGTAATTTTTTCTTTCGTTTTATATGCTCGAGGAGCAGGCAGCCGACCGCTGCCTACACGCTTATCTATCTGCATACCCAATCGGCGCTGGTCATGGTCGATAGCATTCACCCTGGCAATCAGATCATTTATAAGAGAATCACGAGGTATTTTTTCTGATTCGAGTACGAGCGAAGCCTCCTCCATGGCAAAAAGCCTATCCTTTTCTTTCTTGCGGGCATCCTTTACCGTCAGATATTCCCGATCTGCAATAAGAAGATCAACATATGTAGTGACATATAGAAAATTATCATAGAGATCGTTGAAACGGAACATATCATGTCCTCTTCCCATTGACTCAATATAGCAAGACATCCGGTCAATATTCTGCGGACTTACGGAAAAAGTGTCAAAGTCTGAATACTCAAAAGTCATAAAAAGGCGTTTGAAATCAAGATCCTGCCACAACCTGCTATTCAGACGAGGAGCCCATTTGCCCCGCTGTTTATCAGTAAGGACGTCGACATCAACCCGAATCCTAATGCTATCTCTCTTCCATACCTCAGCAAAGGAGCCAATACCCATAATAGTGTCAAATGCCTGCTGCGTGCTTACAATCGCTTTTGGTTGGTTCACTCTTGGAGGCAACGAAATCCAATCAGACCAAGAGAAATGATGATTGATTCTGTCTGACACACTATCCAGACCCGATGCATCGGTAAACTTATAGTAAGATTTAGATTTCAATATTCGTGGATCCGACCATCCCTTAAAATGCTTTTCTTTATCTGCAGGAATCATAAAATCTACCCATTTCTCTCTATATAGCAAGACTGTATCAACAGATGAATACATAGAGGATATTTCTCTCAAATATCCGGTGAGATGCAGTATCGGGCGTCTCCTCGTATTGACATTCACTTCCGGAAGGTCTAAAACCACTCCTGCCATCTCTACGACACTGTCTTCCGGAGAAAAAACCTTTTTGTCGGAATATCCGAGACTTCGTAATGTAAGTGGATACGCACTACTATTGATATCAGGCAGCTGACCTTTATCATCGCCGGTGCCAATCATCTTGCCAGCGCGATCGAATATGGAAACCCTCGCCACAGGCACACGGCTTTCTGCATCAAGCACCAAAGCTCTGTCGGCATTTATATTTGAATTAAATATTAACATTAGCGCTAATAAAGAAAATACCGGAAAAGAAAACTTTTTCAGTAGCCTTTTGCTAAATTGGGGGTCATATTTACGAACTCTAAGCATCTTCATTCGGCAAATTTATCATTTCTTTACATCAGTTCAAAACATTCTCTTCATCTTTTAACTTATATTGACTATTATTGAAGTTGTTTAAGAATATAAATACAAACTGCGTGTGCATGATTAAGCAATACATTTCAAAAAATCTTTAAATAAAATTTGGATATCTCAACCTTATGCATTATCTTTGCGTTGTAGAAATACAAAGAGGACGGAGAGCCGACCTACTAAACGAGAATAATCCCAACACCACATCAAAGCATTTTGGGAAACTCATCAAACTTTAATGAAATACCGAGACCATCTGCCGGATGCGATGGCGGGCCCCCCACCTTCGGGTGGCGTCTTCCCTTCGGGGGAGCACAGGCGGATTACAAAGCGCCGGTGGAACTCAAATCCTGTCTATCGGAGTTTCATCACAAACCCTTTGATGTGGCTTGTATAAAGGAGGCAGAAGGCTTTTATACCTTCCGCCTCCTTATCTTTTAAGTTTATGTGGTTATTGGTATTATTGTTTAGTTCTTACGCATAATTTGTCACTCTGATAAACTAAACCCTTAAACTCTTAAACACATAAACATAAGTAGAACTTGCGAAACTTAATTATCAAAATATGAAAGACGTAAAAAAAACCCTACTCGACAGAGTGTCAATCCGCCGCTATGAACGCGAGGAAATATCTCAGGAAACAATGGACTTCATCTATGATGCTGTCCGCAATACTCCTACAAGCTACAACGGCCAGCAATATTCAGTTATAGATATTGACAATCAAGAGCTCAAAGAAAAACTTTATGAACTTACAGGTCAAAAGCAGCTCAAAACGTGCAACCGCCTCCTTATCTTTTGCTCCGACTACAATAAGATGACCCTCCTTGCAAAGAAGAAAGGAGTCAACATGCCTCCTTTCACCGACACTATGGATGGAACAATCATAGGCATCATCGATGCCTCACTGGCCATGATGAGCGCAGTAGTGGCAGCTGAAGCATGCGGACTCGGATGTAACTGCGTCGGATACCTCCGAACTGTCGACCCTAAGGCTGTAGCAGAATTACTGAAACTCCCTAAGGGTGTATTCGTGGTTTGCGGACTTGCACTCGGTATTCCACGCGAACATCCCGACCTCAAACCAAAGCAGCAACGTGACCTCGTATTTATGAAAAACTGCTATTCTCAAGATCCGGAAAAGTTGACAGAAGAGCTCGATGAATATGATAAAGTGGTCACTGACTACAACCGGCACCGTGCCGGAGGAACTTCAGACAATGATTGGTGTGCCCACATCATCAATTACTATGACCACGCAATGAATTACAATATACTTCAGTATCTGAAAGATCAAGGATACGACATCAAGAAATAACAAAAGATACAGGAAGGAGCCCCTCGCAATGAACGAAGGGCTCCTTCCTGTATCTTATCACCTTATTATATTATCGACGGCCTCCGGCTTTCTGACGCATCTGCTTCATCATTGCCATCGGATTCTTGATGCCTCCGGTGGCCATGCGCATCATCTTACGGGTCTCTTCAAACTGCTTAAGCAATCGATTGACCTCCTGAAGAGACGTGCCACTACCCTTCGCAATTCGCTGGCGACGAGAAGCATTTATAATCTCAGGATTCTGACGTTCGTAGGGGGTCATTGAATAAATGATGGCTTCAATACCCTTGAATGCATTATTATCAATATCGATATCCTTGATAGCCTTGCCTACACCCGGAATCATCGCAGCCAGATCCTTGATATTACCCATCTTTTTGATCTGCTGTATCTGTTTCAGGAAATCATCGAAATCAAATTTATTCTTGCGTATTTTCTCCTGAAGGCGCTCCGCCTCTTTCTGGTCGTAAATCTCCTGAGCTCGTTTGGCAAGCTCCACGATATCGCCCATGCCGAGGATACGGTTTGCCATACCTTCAGGATTAAACTCCTGAATGTCTTCCATCTTCTCGCCAATGCCGACAAATTTAATGGGTTTGTCTACGACAGTACGAATGGAAAGTGCAGCACCGCCACGGGTGTCACCATCAAGCTTAGTGAGGATTACACCATTGAAATCAAGACGATCATTGAATTCCTTTGCTGTATTCACTGCATCCTGACCGGTCATGGAGTCAACCACGAAGAGAGTCTCATCCGGATTAACAGCCTTCTTAATAGCAGCAATCTCCTGCATCATCTCCTCATCTACAGCAAGACGACCTGCAGTATCGACAATCATAAGGTCAAGTTTATTGTCCTTTGCATATTTGATGGCATTCTGAGCAATCTGAACGGGATTCTTGTTGCCTTCCTCAGTATATACAGGCACATCTATCTGAGAAGCCAGAACTTTCAATTGCTCGATAGCAGCAGGACGGTAAACGTCGCCGGCTACAAGAAGAGGCTTACGTCCCTTTTTCTTGAGTTTAAGTGCCAGTTTTCCGGAGAATGTGGTCTTACCTGAACCCTGAAGACCCGACATAAGGATAACAGCCGGCTTTCCTTCAAGCACGAGCGGCTCCTCCTTACCACCCATGAGAGCAGTAAGCTCATCATGCACGATCTTCACCATCAGCTCTTTAGGCTTCAATGCGTTGATCACATTCTGTCCAAGTGCCTTCTGCTTGACAGTATCGGTGAAACTTTTGGCCACCTTATAGTTGACATCAGCGTCGAGAAGTGCCCGACGCACGTCTTTCATAGTCTCTGCTATATTGATCTCAGTGATTCGTCCCTCACCCTTCAGGATCTTAAACGAACGTTCGAGTCTTTCGGAAAGATTATTAAACATATATTTTTATTTAAGTTTCGCAAGTTTGACTTAAGTTTAAAGGTTTAGTTTATCAGAGAAGTTTATTATATTCCAAAACTATACTTTAAACTTCCAAACCATTAAACCTCGACTTTTGCTTGCGAAAGTTGAATTACTATTTCAGTAGATTAGTAGCTGTGTCAGGGAAAATTACCTTTGGTTCAAACGTCCTTGCCTCTTCAGGCGTCATTAAAGCATAAGCAATTATAATGACAATGTCGCCAACCTGAGCCTTGCGGGCGGCAGCCCCGTTTAGACATATCACACCGGAATTTGGTTTACCGGCAATGACGTAAGTCTCAAGGCGCTCACCATTGTTATTGTTGACAACCGCAACTTTCTGTCCGGGCAATATGCCTGCGGCATCTAATAGCGCGGAGTCTACAGTTATGCTTCCGATATAGTTTAGATTGGCCTCCGTGACATGGACCCTATGGATCTTTGAGGCCAGCATTTCTATCTGCATTGCCGTGTTTATTTATATCTGATATTATCAATTAGACGCACTTTGCCACAATAAACAGTGATGCAACCAACGATGTCGGGAGATTCCGACCATTCATCTACAGGAAGAAGAGTACGCCCATCTACAATCTCAAAATATTCCACATCCATATGCGGAACAGCGTTTATACGTTCTACAACTGTGTCATGAGTGGCCTGAACAGAATGATCTTTCGAATATTCCACACTGTAGGCAAGAGCAGCATGAATCTCCGGCGCCACCTTTCGCTGTTCTTCTGTCAGAAGAGCATTTCTGGATGACAGCGCGAGGCCATCATCAGCTCTTTTTATAGGAACGGGGACAATTTCCACGTCGATATGCTCCGACACCACCATATTGCGTATCACGGCAATTTGCTGGAAGTCTTTCTCTCCGAAATATGCACGTGTAGGACGGCAAAGACGGAACAGTCTGCTTACAACTTGCGCCACTCCCTGAAAATGACCGGGGCGGAACTTCCCTTCCATCACTTCAGCCGCCGTGCCGAGAGCAAATTCATGGTCTGATTGCGTGCCATCGGGATACATTTCCTCGACAGACGGGGCAAACACTGCCGTTGCTCCTTCACCAGCCAAAAGACGGAAGTCTTCTTCCTCGTTGCGGGGATATGTGGCGAGATCCACCGGATTATTGAACTGCGTCGGATTGACAAAAACACTGACGAGGGCCACATCATTTTCTTCGACTGCCCTTTTCACGAGAGAAAGATGCCCGTCGTGAAGAGCACCCATCGTGGGCACCAAACCAATTGTCTTGCCATTGCCAAGCGTCTTGACAACAAAAGCTTCAAGATCGCTGACCTTTCGAATTATCTGCATTGCCATTTCTTTTGTCTCAAAATATAATCAGGATTTTGACTTTCTACTCATCCTGCGTATTTCAACATGCAAAATTAATAAATAAGTCATAAACTGACCAACTAATTTGAAGTAAAAAAGTCATGTCAGAGTTAAAAAATATGAATTTTTCTACTATAATCTTCTCAAAAGGCAAAAACGAGCCACCAAATACCTCTTATATGGATTTTTTTTTGTAATTTTGCAGTCGGGCAAGGAGCGAAGTAAACACTCGTGTATCCATGCCGGAAATTTTTACAAAGATATGGCCAAGAAAAAATTCCTATTTGTGGCACAGGAGGTGGAACCCTACCTCCCGCCTGAAAAAATATCATCACTGGGCAAAGACGTTGCCACAGGAATTCATAAAAGGGGTTATGAAGTGCGCACATTCACCCCAAAATGGGGAAATATAAATGAGAGACGCAATCAGCTTCATGAAGTGATCCGCCTGAGCGGTCTCAATGTCACCATTGACGACAATGATCATCCACTCCTTTTGAAAGTGGCAAGTCTGCACCCTACCCGGACCCAAGTTTACTTCATCGACAATGACGACTATTTTGACAAACGCGATTCAGATTTAGATGATGTAGGGAGCAACCGTCAGGACAACGACCAGAGAATCATCTTCTTTACCCGCTCCACATTGGAGACTGCGAAAAAACTTCAATGGGATCCAAGTGTGATTCACTCACAAGGATGGATAGCCGCGCTAACCCCTGTCTATCTCCGCCAGCTTACCGACTCAATCATCTTTGAAAATTCCAAGATAGTATATACAGTGCTTCCGGATGATAATGAAGTAATTATTGATTCAGATTTTTTCCGCCGTCTAAAAGACGACGGTGTAAAAGAAGAATATCTTGGCAGCTACTCCGGGATGAAACTCAATGCCCAACTCCTTCACCGCATGGCCATCGATAATTCTAATGGGGTGATTTTCATGACAGACGAACCGGATCCGGAACTTCTCGCTGCTGTTCAGGCAAAAGGGATACCATATATGCTTAAGAATGAAGCAGAAGGAAATCTGGAAGCTTATATTGAATTTTACGACAAATTATAACAAATGGCACTTATTTCAACTTTTCGCAAGACTAAGCATATCATTACAGCTTCCGTCATAGCCACTATAATATCCGGAATTTTAAGTTCATGCGAAGACAAGGCTCCTACAGTTGGAAGCAATCTGGCTTCAAACGAAGTCCAAATTGCACTTGACTCCTTGATATGGGATGGATCACAGCAATACATCCACCGAGGAGATGAAGAAATGCCGGTGGATTGTCCTAAGCTATTATATTCCACTCGGTTTGTAGACACAATCGATGCGCGGAGCAGCAACAATCTAATCGGACGAATCAGCGTTCCTGAATATGGAGATCTCAAATGCTCATATGTCAGCAGAATGATGTGCGCTGTCAAACTCGCCATACCTGATTCAATACCGTTGGAGCAGATCGACTCAATGAAGCTTATCCTGAGCGTACAGCGTGGCGACCTAACGGGAGATTCCCTCGCCCCTCAACAGCTGAAAGTGTACAGGCTTACGAAAAGCCTCCCGCTCGACATCGACAACAGATTTGACCCTACAGGATATTACGATCAAGCAAATCCCATCGGCGCACGTAGTTATACTCTCTCTGCCCTGGGCATGAGCGATTCTTTATACACTAATTTGAGCCATATAAACATACAAATTCCCATGAGCCGGGAAATGGCTGTCGAGACCGTCAAAGCGTATCGCAATAATCCCGCTACATTTCAATGGCCACAATCGTTTGAACAATATTTCCACGGGATATATGTAGAGCCTTCATTCGGAAGAGGGTGCGTGGCCAATATACAAGAGACAAATTTCGTAATCTTCTATAGCTACAAAACAGAGGAAACCAAAAAGAACGATGATGACACATCTTCTACCGTGGTTAAAACCTATGCATCTTTAGCCGGCGTTTTCCAATCTTCACCGATAGTGCTCAGCAGCAATAATGTAGTGTACCAACCTTCACTATATCTTCAAAATCTCGCTGCACAAAATGAAGCACTGATCACATCTCCCGGAGGATACCGGGTTGACTTCCGATTCCCGGCCGAAAATCTCATCGACATATATAATATGTCGCAGTCAAAATTGGCAGTCGTAAGCGACTTGACATTTAAGATTCCGGCAGATGAAATCAGTAATGATTATGGCATAACGCCTCCTCCCTATCTGATCATGGTGCAGAAGTCAAAACTTAACGAATTCTTCAAGAATAATTCTCTTCCTGACAATAAGACTTCTTTCTACGCGACATATGATGCTGCAAACAGATGTTATACTTTTTCTTCTATGCGCAGCTACATTCTCAACTTGATCAGAAATGGCATCAACGAGCCGGATCTTGAATTCACAATTGTTCCTGCCAATATAGAGTTTGAAGAAAATCAGACGAATAATTATAATTCTTATTATTGGGGGAGTTACACTTCATCGTCATCAGGCCAGAAAATTATGACCAAATGCACACCGTATATTAAGAAACCGACAATGTGCCGTTTGCGGATAGATGAAGCTCAGACCATCTTCACGTATACTCTCCAGCAGATGTAAAGATTATGAATTCACTCTCCGTCGTGCTACTGTTCAGCCTACTCCAATTTATTACAGGAGCCGGTTCGAATCCTTCAGATAGTGTATCGGATTCACGTCCGGGTGCCACTATCCTTTTTGCCGGGGACGCCATGCAACATCAGGCACAATTGGATCAGGCACTTGCCGAGGGAAATGGCAAATATTACGATTATTCAGAATGTTTCCGTTGGATAGCACCAATAGTTACTGAAGCAGATTATGCAGTAGTCAATCTTGAAGTGCCGCTCGGCGGAGGACCGACATACAGTGGGTATCCATGCTTCAGCGCACCTGACAGTTATGCCCAGGCATTGATCGATGCCGGATTTGACATGATGCTGACCGCCAATAATCATTGTCTTGATTCAGGCATGAAAGCAGCCCGGCGCACCATTTCGGCTCTTGATTCGCTCGGTGTGGATCATATCGGCACATATCATGATGCTTCCGACCGGGAATCAAAGGTTCCATTCATAAAAAATATCAATGGCATAAGATTCGGTTTCCTAAACTATACATATGGCACAAATGGGATTCCGGCACGTGATGGCATGGAGATTGCCCTGATAGACAAGGACAGAATGGCTGAAGAAATCAAGCAGACACGTGATGCAGGTGCAGAAATAGTTGTCGTGACCATGCACTGGGGCATAGAATACGTGCTGCGTGAGAATGTCATTCAACGCGATCAAGCTCAATTTCTTATAGATAATGGAGCTGATATGGTGATAGGAAGTCATCCTCACGTGATTCAGCCAATGAAAATGATCCACGATGAGAAGCGCAATCAGGATGTACCTGTAGTATATTCTCTTGGAAATTTCATATCCAATATGAAGACAGGAGACACTCGCGGAGGCGCATATATCCGTGTCAGAGTTGAGCGTGACGACGATGGAAAGGCAAAAGTGAAATGGGCAGACTATGATACTTTCTTTTGCGCCAAGCCCACCGGTAAAGGATCAAACTACACCGTTGTCCCTTCCGACCGCACAGACCTTATACCGGGTCCGCAATTAGAACATTGGCGACTCTTTGACAGGTCTTCAAGCAAAGTGTTTGATTCTGAAAATGTCAATATCCCCCGACGCAAGAAATAATTTATCACTAATCATTTATAATTTACCTTTAGATGAAAACTAAAATTGATACCCCCAAGGCTCCCGGAGCAATAGGGCCTTACAGCCAGGCTGTCAAAGCCGGAAATCTTATTTTCGTATCAGGACAACTGCCTATCAATCCTGAAGATGGGACAATGGGCGAATGTATCAAATGTCAGACACGTCAGAGTCTTGAAAATGCTAAAGCAATCCTTGAAGAAGCCGGTGCTTCTTTGAATGACGTAGTAAAGACCACAGTTTTCCTTTCTGATATGAGCCTGTTCGGTGCCATGAACGAGATTTATGCAGAATATTTCTCCGCCCCTTATCCTGCCCGATGCGCTTTCGCAGTAAAGGAACTTCCTAAGCAAGCTCTTGTTGAAATCGAAATGATAGCTTCTTTATAATTTAGAAGCTTTTTTAATTGTGAATTGAGAATTGTGAATTGAGAATTATTTCTATTTCTAATTTGGAATTGATATTCTTATAATTCGCAAAATGAAATACGAAATAGACTAAGCGGAAAGAAGGATGAAGCATTGATGCATTATCCTTCTTTTTCCATAAGCTCGAGCATTCTCATCTCCGCTTCGTCTATTCGTTCTATTACTTCCTGTATTCTTGCACCAGCTTTCGTGATTTCTTCTACACTCATAGAGCCGGAAGACATGGCAGATTCAAGTTGGGATTTTTCTTTATTGAGATCTTCAAGTTCGATCTCAAGAGCCTCCATTTCTTTTTTCTCCTTAAACGTAAGTTTTGGCTTCCTCTCCGTCTTTTGCTTAAAAGCACCTGAACTATCAGCACCGGACTTTGCCACTGCCATACGTTTCGCCTCATCAGCTGCCTGCTTGGCCTCCTTTTCTTCCTGTCGCACGCAGTGGCAATATGTTGAGTAGTCACCCGGGAAATCTCTCACTTCCCCATCGCCCTTCATCACAAAAATATGATCAACAATACGGTCAAGGAAAAACCTATCATGACTCACAACGATGACACATCCTTTGAAGTTTGCAAGATAATCCTCCAAAACACTGAGGGTCATGATATCCAGATCGTTTGTGGGCTCGTCAAGAATCAAGAAGTTTGGCTGACGCATGAGGACAGTTGCAAGATATAATCTTCTCCGCTCCCCACCGCTCAGCTTGTAGATATATTTCTGCTGTGTGGCTGGTTCAAATAGGAAGTGAGTAAGGAATTGCTGAGCAGTAAGAGTTGTCTTGTCGTCGATCCTGACCGTTTCCGCTATTTCCCTCACAGCATCTATGACCTTTTTCTTTTCGTCAAAGCCGGTCATTCCTTCTTGAGAATAATAACCCCATTTTACAGTCTCCCCAACATCAAAATGCCCGGAATCCGGGGTTAACTCGCCAAGCAGCATCTTTATGAAAGTTGATTTTCCGGCCCCGTTATCTCCTACAATTCCCACTTTCTCGAAACGTGCGAAATTATAGTTGAAATCATTCAATATAGGAATAACGCATTGAGAACCGTCAGGCATATCTTTCCTGAATTTCTTGGCTACGTGGACCGCCTCGAAAATTTTATTGCCGATGTAGCTTCCCTTTACGGCAAGACGCACATCTTTCTCATGAAGGTTTACATGGCTACGCTTTTCAAGATCATGAAAAGAGTCAATCCTATATTTTGCCTTGCTTCCACGCGCCTGAGGCTGACGACGCATCCATTCAAGTTCGGTGCGAAGAAGATTTTTTACCTTAGCGAGTTCGGCGCTGAGCACCTCATGGCGTTCAGTCCTCTTGCGCAGATAATAGTCGTAGTTTCCATCATATATGAAAGCCTCCTGCCTGTCGATCTCAAGGATTCTGGTGCATACATTATCGAGGAAGTAGCGGTCGTGAGTCACCATTATCAGAGTAGTCCTTAGACGCGAAAGATAATTTTCCAACCACTCCACCATCGCTATGTCGAGATGGTTGGTGGGTTCATCAAGCACAAGCAAATCGGGTTCTTGAAGCAAAACCTTAGCTATCGATACTCTTTTGAACTGCCCACCTGACATAGTGCCGAGTTTCTGTGAGAAATCCGTAATGCCGAGTTGCGACAACATTTGTCTTGCCCTGCCTTCCGCGCCATAGTCCTCACTGTTGTACGGCTCCGGAACGGCATATTGAAGCGCCGTCATGTCCTTGTCGAAGGATGGACTCTGCGAAAGATATCCTACACGGATTCCGTCGGAAAACGTCAATTTGCCGGAATCGTAATCCTCTATTCCGCATATTATGTTGAGAAGCGTCGTCTTTCCGGAGCCGTTTCGGGCAACGATTCCTATCTTATCGCCTTCTTCTACAGTCAGCGAAAGGTCGGAGAAAAGTATCCTGTCGCCAATTGACTTCGTGAGCTTCTCTATCTGGAGCCTTATCATCACAACCCTTAATTATACTTAGTTATACCGGATCATTGACTACATAGTCTACACATGCCCTTGCTTCCTTATAAGGACCAAGTATGGCAGCTGCTGCCACATGCGCGGGATGCTTTGCGTAGGTCTGCACATCCTTCATTGTTGGCACGACTGCTACAAGGACCACATCCCAGTCTTCTGCCGGATTCCCGTTGATACCGACCTCCATGCTTTGAAGGCACTCGATCTTTTCGGGCAACGCAAGAAGCGCATCTTTGAAATCCTCAGCTATCTTATGGCGTAATTCATCGCTTCCGTGCAGCTTGAATGTAACGATATGTTTTACCATGATTTACTTTATTTTTTGCAAAGTTAATAAAAAAATCCTAATTTTGCCACCTCAATTAAAGATGACTATAATGAATACACTTAAATTTTTCAAAGTTCTGGTGCTGGCTATGTCGCCAGTATCGTTGCCTTCATATGCCGAAACAGTGACCCAACCTGCCGAAGGAGCTGAAAAGATCAGCTATATTCCGGAATTTCACGGTGCGGTCCGCCCGCGCTGGGAAATTGACACGGAGACCGGCAACAGCCGTTTTGAGGTGAGGTGGGCGAGATTCACCACCGAAGGAAAAGTAGCACCTAAGATCGGATATTTTCTTCAGGTCGACCTGTGCGATCAGGGCGTATTCAAGTTTCACGACGCATATGTAAAAATGGAAGTTGCCAAAGGTCTTGAGGTCCAGGCAGGTCAATTCAGAATGCCTTTCGGAAAAGAACCCTTCATGGCTCCACAGAACTACGTATTCGCCAACCGGTCGTTCATGGGAAAGCAAATGTGCAACTACCGTAAGGTAGGAGCTAAACTTACATATAAGCTGCCGGTATCTGTTCCCCTGACTGTTGAGGCGATGGCGGCAAATGCCGGAGGGGTGGCAAACCACAACACATGGAGCAGCAAATATGTTGGCTCCGGACGGATCTCGCTGCAGGCTGGTGACTTCAATATCAGCGGGGGAGTGATGGATATCCTTCCTGATACCACAAGGATAATGCTATATGATATTGCCACTACGTGGAAGCACGGCGACTGGCGCGGAGGTCTGGAATATATGAACGAGCATTACGTAGCCTCAAGTCATGAAGATGCAAACTCTTGGGTAGTATGGGGCGACTACGGACGCGCGGCGAAACTCGGTATATTCAATCACTGGAGCGTACAGGCCCGCTATGACGGCATGACCTGCCAATGGAACGGCATCGGGGGGGATGCCGACAATGCTGCCCGCAATAGAATCACTGTGGGTGCCACACTGTCCTATCAGTATAAAAAAGTGTTTGCCGACCTGATGCTCGACTATGAGCAATACTTTTACAGGCACGGCTACACTCCGGCAGACGGGCAGGGCAACAAGCTCGTCCTCGAACTCGCCGTCCGCTTCTAATAGCGGAAAAATTGAAAACTAAAATCCGACAACTGAAAACTGAAATCTCATTTATTTTTTGTAACTTTGCAGCCTCAAATAGAGAATAATCAAACGCAACTATGATACAGACAAGCAATCTAAGCATCCAATTCGGGAAAAAACCACTGTTTTCGGATGTAAACCTTACTTTTACACATGGCAACTGCTACGGAATCATTGGAGCTAATGGTGCCGGTAAATCCACACTGATGCGTATTCTGTCGGGTCAACTGACGCCGACGTCAGGAAGCGTGACTATGGGACCGGGAGAGCGCCTGTCGGTCCTCGAACAGGATCACTTCAAATATGATGATTGCACGGTAATAGAGACAGTGCTCCGCGGCCATACTGTATTATGGGATATAATGCAGGAGAAAGATGCCCTTTATGCCAAAGAAGACTTCACGGAAGAAGACGGTATCCGGGCTGCGGAACTTGAGGAAAAATTTGCGGAGATGGAAGGTTGGAATGCAGAAAGCGATGCTGCCGCTCTCCTATCAGGATTAGGAATCAAGGAAGATTCCCACTATTCGCTGATGCGCGATATGGGAGCAAATGAAAAAGTGCGCGTTCTGCTTGCCAAAGCCCTGTTCGGCAATCCTGACAACTTGCTTCTTGACGAGCCCACCAACGATCTTGACCTTGAGACAGTGGCATGGCTTGAAAACTATCTTTGTAATTTTGAGAATACAGTTCTCGTCGTAAGCCATGACCGACACTTCCTTGACTCAGTAAGCACACACACCCTGGATATCGACTACAACAAGATATCTCTCTTTGCAGGCAACTACAGCTTCTGGTATCAGTCGTCACAGCTTGCGCTCCGCCAGCAGCAGATGGCAAATAAGAAAGCTGAGGAAAAGAAAAAGGAACTTTTAGAATTTATCCGCAGGTTTTCTGCAAATGTCGCAAAGTCAAAGCAGACCACTTCACGCAAGAAGATGCTTGAAAAACTGAATATCGAGGAAATTCAACCTTCTACCAGACGCTATCCCGGCATTATCTTCACGCCAAATCGTGAAGTTGGCAATAAGATATTGGAAGTTAAAGGTCTGAAAGCTTCGATTGAAGGAGAGGTACTATTTGATGATGTCAATTTTCAGATTGAAAAAGGAGATAAAGTGGCGTTCCTCAGCCGCGATCCACGTGCCATGACAGCATTGTTTGAGATTATAATGGGCAATCGCAAGGCTGATGCAGGAGAATATGACTGGGGACAGACTATCACTAACGCTTATCTTCCTCTTGACAACAGCTCTTTCTTCAATACAGACATGAATCTCGTTGATTGGCTTTGTCAATACTCCAACGACTCTTCGGAAATATATCTTAAGGGATTTCTGGGCAAGATGCTTTTCAGCGGAGAGGATGTGCTCAAAAAAGCAAGCGTGCTTTCGGGCGGCGAAAAGATACGCTGCATGATAGCGCGCATGATGCTGACGGATGCCAATACACTCGTGCTCGATTCTCCTACCAACCATCTTGACCTTGAATCCATCCAGGCCTTCAACAATACCCTGCAGAATTTCAAGGGAGTAATCTTGATGTCGAGCCATGACCACGAGTTTATCCAGACAGTGTGCAACCGAATCATCGAGCTGACCCCTCACGGCATCATTGACAAGATGATGGACTATGATGACTACATCACCGATGAGAAAGTAGCGGCAGCACGCGAACGACTCTACACAGAATGAATACTAAAGATTAAAGATTAAAGATTAAATACTAAAGATTAAATATTAAATATTAAAGATTAAATATTAGATATTTAAATTATTAGTTTTTAGATTTAAATTAATCTGACATAATGCTTAAGGCCGGAAGCATAAGCTACCGGCCTTTTTCATTTTATCTTTAATCTTTAATCTTTTATATTTAATCTTTACCTCAGTTGCCCATATCTGACAGGAATTTGATACGCACGAGGCGGATTTCTTCTTCAGTATAATCCTCGCCGAGTTCCTGGATCGCTTCTTCAAGATTGTCTTCTTCAGTCTCGCTAAAATAATCCATAATATCATCTTCCACGCCCTCTTCCAGCACATCCTGAAGGAAATAGTCGATGTTGATCTTTATCCCGGCTGCCACAATCGCTTCAAGCTCATCAAGCAATTCATTGAAATCAAGGCCTTTTGCTTCAGCAAGTTCATCAAGAGCTATCTTTCTGTCAATTCCGGTGATCAGATACACCTTAAGCTTAGACTTGTTTGGCATCATCCTCACCTTGAAATCTTCAGGACGGACAATCTCATTTTCGTCCACATAATCCTTAATTGCCTTCAGGAATTCATCACCAAATCGTTTGGCTTTTCCAGTTCCGACACCGGGGATAAACGAAAGTTCCTCCATAGTGATAGGATAAGTGGTGGCCATAGCTTCCAATGATGGTTCTTGAAATACGACATAAGGTGGCACATCATTCTTTCTCGCAATCTTCTTTCTCAGATCAACCAGAATATTATACAGCACTTCATCAGCGGCACCGGACCCGGCAATTTGCTGAGGTTCCTGCTCCTGATCATTGTATTCGGAATCTTCAACAATCTTAAACTGAGGTGTCGGTTTCTTAAGATACTTCTTACCTTTAGCCGTCACTTTCAGGATACCATAGTTTTCAAGGTCACGCTTTATGTAGCCGGCGATGTCAGCTTGCCTAATCACGGCTGCAAGCATTCGCTCATCAGAGTTGGGCATGCATCCGAACATCTCTATGTCATCATGACCATTTTCTCTAATTTCATCAGTAGCGCGTCCTATCATAACGCAAATAATGTATTCGGCTTTGTATTTTTCCTTAAGCGCGAGAGCCGTATCCATGACGGCACATAATTCTTCTGTAGCTTCCACAAATGTTTTAGGGTGTTTACAATTGTCGCAATTGCCGCAATTGTCATTTTCATAGTTTTCACCGAAATAATGCAGGAGAATACGTCGGCGGCAGACCGACGATTCGGCATAAGCAGCAGTCTCAGCAAGCAGCTGCCTGCCGATTTCCTGTTCGGCCGGTGTTTTAGAAAGCATCAGTTTGTCAAGCTTCTGAAGGTCTTTCCTCGTGTAGAACGCGATGCACTTACCTTCACCACCATCACGACCGGCTCTGCCGGTCTCCTGATAATAGCTTTCAAGGCTCTTTGGAATATCATAATGTATCACATATCTCACATCAGGCTTATCGATACCCATTCCAAATGCAATGGTGGCGACTATCACGTCGACTTTTTCATGCAGGAAAGCATCCTGATTCTCACTCCTCACGGTAGTCTCCATTCCGGCATGATAAGGGAGCGCGCGAATATGGTTCACCTTCAAAAGCTCTGCCATTTCCTCCACTTTCTTTCTGCTCAGGCAATAAATTATTCCGCTTTTTCCCGAATGTTGCTTCACAAAGCGGATGATACTTGCATCTATATCTTTTGTCTTAGGTCTTACTTCATAATAAAGATTTTCTCTATTAAAACTTGATTTATAAACTTTTGCGTCAAGCATTCCGAGATTTTTCTGGATGTCGTGCTGCACTTTCGGGGTCGCAGTAGCAGTCAAAGCTATCACAGGCCGATTTCCCACTCTCGAAATTATCGGACGTATTTTTCTGTATTCGGGACGGAAGTCATGCCCCCATTCCGATATGCAGTGAGCCTCATCCACGGCAAAGAAAGAGATTTTAACTGTCCGCAAAAACTCTACATTTTCATCCTTTGTCAGGGATTCCGGCGCAACATAAAGAAGTTTTGTCCTGCCCTCAATGACATCCTTTTTCACACTCTCTATCGCTGCCTTAGTCAAAGTAGAATTCAGGAAGTGAGCCACTCCGTCGTTTTCGGCAAAATTCCGGATGGCATCCACTTGATTCTTCATCAAGGCAATCAGCGGAGAGATCACAATGGCAGTCCCATCCGACATCAATGCAGGCAACTGATAGCACAAAGACTTGCCTCCACCTGTGGGCATGAGCACAAATACATCCTCCCCGTCAAGCAGAGACTGGATTATTTCTTGCTGTTGGCCTTTGAAAGTACTGAACCCAAAATGAAGGGTCAGCGCAGTTTTGAGTCTGTCGGGGTCTATCATTGTAGTTAAGGATTGAGGTGCGGACAATGCCACTTTTTGTTCTATACACAAAATTACAGTTTTTTTTTGTAACTGCAAATACTTTCCGATAAAAAATCGCATGATTTTTATCAATCCTTGTTGATTTTCCCTTTAGGAAACATTTTCCGTATCCTTAGTATAGTCTTGTCTATAGGTTCTGCACATATCACTATTGTGGTAGCAATCACAATCAAGACACCACCAACTATATCCTGCCCCGTAATCACTTGCCCCAAAACCAAGACACTGAGAATCACGGCAGACACCGGCTCAAGAGCACCTAAAATAGCAGTTGGAGTAGAACCGATGAGCTGAATGGCTCTCGTGGTGCAACCAAGCGATATTACAGTCGGGATCACGGCCAAAGCCAATAAATGCATCCAACCCCATCCTTTTTCAGGCAGTGTCATATGTCCGCCAAAGCATATCATTGCAATAAACATCAAGCTTCCCCAGCCAAGCACATAAAAAAGAAGTTTAGTGGTAGGTATGCCACACACTGACTTTGATACGTTGACAATTACTATATATAGTGCATATGTAAGCGCCGAAATCATCACAAGCAGACATCCGTAGCCACTGATGCTGTTCTCACCCTGGGGATTCATGAGAAGCATAAGCCCCGCACCCATGACTACAAGGCATATCACGGTGGAAATATTGAATTTCTCATGAAAAAACACAATCATGATCACAGCCACCATCACAGGATAAACAAAGAGAAGCGTCGATGCCACTCCTGAGTTCATATAGTTGTAACTTTCAAAGAGAGTCAAAGATGACAAAGCCATAAGGACACCAAGAATCATCGTAGGGACAATTTCTTTTTTATGCAATAGAAATGACCTTCCACGAAAAGCCATCAAAAGAGCCAAAACAGGAATTCCCATCAGATACCTGAACAAGAGCACCGACACCGGATTCATTCCGTGCTCATAAAGAGGCACGGCAAATGCCGGATTGGTGCCGTAAGCGGCAGCCGCGATGGCAGCAAGGGCGTATCCTTTGACTTTATCTAATTTCATAATTATAATTGAGAATTGAGAATTGAGAATTGAGAATTTAGAATCTTTTGTAATGCTTAAGTAGCTCGCAATAATTAATGATATGATAAATGCGAGATAATTTTGCGACAGGTTGGCTGCAGTTATCATATCATTAATTTTTTGTGAGCTACTTATACTAATAATGCTACAGCAATGCCACCGAATATGAGCAGAAAGTTACTTACTGCATAAGTCACCGTATATCCCATTGCCGGGAGCGTGCTGTCAAGATTGT